>CAZUCT010000111.1:0-21464 GCA_964619285.1 uncultured bacterium
CCGGGTGAGGAATCAGTTTACTTTTGGGGTGCCGGAGGGTTCTACGCGAGGTCCGGTTCATATTGGGGGGAATCCTCGCTTGATTGCTATTACTGGGGGCGATCGCGTGTTAGATTTGGAGGAAGTCGATTTAACCGATAGCGATGCGGGAGGAGGCAATGGCGCGGAACAACCGGATTTAACTCCTACCTTTGAATGGAATTTTGGTGAAGGGGCAGAAGATATTCGGGAAGTGAACCTGTTTGTCAGCACCTTTGGTGAAGGAGAAGGTTTGCTGCCTTGGGATAAATTAGTGAATTTATCTGATTCTTCGGTTCTTCCAGGGTTGAACGAACGACAAAAGCGAGAGCTGCTAACTCGCGATTGGCAAGGGTATGACGATTTCAACCCAAATCGCATCCTAACGGCAACTTGGAAGAAAGATGAAGGAAAGTGGTATTGGCACGACGGCGAAACCGAAATTCCCGCTCCTACAAACGGTCAGCTAAATACCAACACTAGCTTTACCCTACCAGACGAACTGAGTTTGACCGCAGGACAAGAGTATCATTGGGCAGTTCAAGCGGTCACTACCACAGGAGACAAGGAAGTAGATGTAAATCGATTCCGCACCAAACAACCTGCGGTTACAACTCCTTTCAGTAGCGTAACCGTATTTACCCACGGTTTTGAAGTAAGGGAGCAACTTCAGCCCCCCCATTACGCTAAAGCTTTTGCCGTTGCGGCATCGGGTGCAGAAAATCCCGAGGTTCCTGGCGTAGTCTTGCGCTATAACGGGAAAACGGGAGAGTGGGAAGGTATTGACGAACAAGGGCGACTCAAACCAGGGGTTACTGCTAGCGATGCCTTGGGCAAACCGTTGGTGTTGATGGTAGATTGGGCAAAGCATGGGGAGTCAGTCATCCCAGACTCCGGTTTTACCGAGGGAGCGGCAGATGCAGTGGTAGCCGACTTGGCAAAACTAGATAAGGATTTAGAAGGCAAGCTCTTCTCCTCGCCCATGCACTTTATGGCTCACAGTCGCGGCACTATTGTCACCAGCGAGATGCTTCAACGCCTGGGAACTTATTTCGAGGATAAAGTTGGTAAAAAATCCACGAGCGAAAACGACCTTCATGTTACCTACATAGATGCCCACGATTTCAAACAGAAACTGCCCACGGGAAGGTACGATACTTTCTACGAACCTTCGGTTCAGGTCTGGGATAACGTCAATTTTGCCGATAACTATTTCCAAGAAGTGCCCAAACCCGACGATTGGTTGGCTCTCGCTACTCCCATCGGTCGCAATATTCCCTATCCCGCTCCCACTCCGGCAGACCCGCCCATCAATCCCCCAGAATGGTCTGGGGAACCCGATGTTAGCATCCGTTTGGGGGCGCTTCCGGGCAGCGAAGATGCAAATGCCAATCCCCGCTTTGTGGGAGCTAACCCGAGCGCCACGGGAGATTACAGTCAAAACTTTGCGGGATTGACCCAGGATTTACTTTTGGGGGATGGTCCTCACGGTCGCATAAACTGGTGGTATGACGGTACTATCGATTTGTCGAATCTCAATCCAGAGGGAACCCAAGACGAACCGGGTATCTATCGGCGGTTGAGCGACGGGCATTACGATTTGCTGTTCGAGCGCGATTTTTACGAGAAATACAAGGTTTTGAATCCTTGGTATCAGCCAGACCATAGGAAGGCGAATTTTGAGTTTGCGGATGAGAAGGCTCCCAAAGAGGGTATTGGTACCGGTTGGTTCTATTCGGTACTTGGTGGCGGTAAAGAGCTCCGTCCTTTTACTTCTACTCCTGGGGTTGGGGTGGATTTCGATAATACTTTTGCGGAACGGATGCAGGGCGATGGTCCGGTAGCGAGCGCGTTCAACGGTAATTTTGATGCGGTAACTAAGCCTACAGACCGCTTTGCGCCTTATCCGCCGACGGTGCGAGGACCTCGGTGGCGGTACGAGATGCCGGGATGGTCGTTCCACAACGGTAAGGATGGAGCGGTAAATAGTTACGAGGCTTTGTATCTGGAGAATGTGGATACCACGGGGGATGAGGCCAATCGCAATTACGCTCTGAGGATGGGTAAGTCGAAGGTACCGGGGGTTTTTGGAGCGCCTCTTTTGTTGGAGTCTTTAACGGAAATTACTCATAACCGGATGTACGTTCCAGATTGGGCCCAGACTTTGACCTTTGACGTGCAGGTTACTGAGGGCAGCGATGATGATGCGATCGCGGCTTATATGCAGCGGGATGGCAGTTGGCTGAAGTTGGGCTCCTTTGAGTTGAGAGAAGCGATGGATGAGTTTGAGACTTTGCTGTTTGAGGTTCCAGATAGTTTGCGGGGGGAAACTTCCCAGTTGCGGTTTGAGATTTTGGATAAGGATGGTAACGGTCGGGATGCGGAGTTGCTGTTGGATGATGTTTTCTTTACCGATGAGGTGGAGACTGTTGCTTTGGATTTGATTACTGGGGATGGTACCAGTGGGGAGACGGTGCAGGCCATGTCTGCTAGTTCTGGGAATAACATGGGCTTAAACAACCAACTCTTTGAACTCACTTGGCAAGCCCCAGATAAGGGCACAAAAATCGTTGAAATAAAATTTGATGGTTTCTTCGAGCGATTTTTAAAGATAGAGCATCCTGGTTATCAAGACATAGGTCTGGAGAGAGATGTTTATAAGTTTAAATTGAGAGCAGGTGGACCTGACCTGACTTTCAAGATTACGCCCTTGGAAATAAACAAGGATACATATTTTACTCAAGATGGTGCGAGAGTGAAATTCACAGACCTAGATCGCGATCGTCTTTATGGTGCGAGGTTCTTAACAACAGAGTACGCTTACAATCGAGAGACTCGACGAACAATCAAAGATACCAAATCTTATTTTAGCTACAGGTGGATAAATGTTGTGGATCCTGAAGCAACGATGGGAAGAAGCATTAGTTTACCTGCGGGTGTGGATGACACCGCTGTTTTCCATCGGACATTAGCTGATGGATCGGGAAATTTTGTGCGCGACAAAAAGGTTGATTTCGTACTGCCCAAGGGATTTGAAACTAAGTTTGTAAAAAGGAATCAGTCAAACTCAGAATTTACATATAGCGATCCTCAAAGGGTTCCGGGAAGGCGTAATCGAGGTTTCGTGACCTGGCAGTTCGATCCTGTCGATGCTAATAACCAGGTTGCACGTTACGAAACAGAGACAAGAGTTTCGCTTCCTATTGAGTCCAAAACCGATCTTCTAAATATTGTTGCAGATGGAAATAATGTGGGTGTTTTAGAGGTTCGGGGTACTGCTACGGAACCGGTGGAAATTAAGTTAGACTTAGAAGGATTTAAGAGCGAACTTTATCGGATAATTGACACAAGCGAGGTAATAGAAAATTTGGAAGAGAAATTGGACCAAAAACAAGTATTTTCTACGCAACCACCAAAAGAAAACGAAGAAGAAATTTCGATAATAGGAGAATTAGATCCCGATCGTTCTAAAGAGTTCCTTGAGAAGGGAGGATTGATTCAAGATGCCAATCTCGATAATCAGCTAATTTACTATGTGTTCCCACTAGATAAAGCTGAAGACTATCCTGCAAAAGTACCCGACAGGAGACCAGTTTCTTCAGAATTTTTTAAAGACTTTGCCGATTTTTTACCGGATAAGAAGAAACAAGCTAAAACAAACAATACTCTTGACCAATTCTACAACAATCTTAACACTTTTGTAGAGAATCAGTCTCAAACTTTATTGACTGCTGTTCAAAAAGATTTTGAACCTGAACCTATAAGCGCTGTTTATAAAGTTACAGGAGACAAAGGAACAAATGCGACTGAAACTAAGCTGTCTTGGGTTAATGTCTTGAACGATGGAGGCTTACCTATTGACGGCAAAAGCACATTTAATTTGGCTACAAATTGGCTAAAGCCTATACTTGTAGACGAAAGAACAAGCAAGGTTTCTAAAGAATGGGCGATGGCTCAAGCTCTTTATCTGCCATCTAGGAATCGTTTATTACCTGATGGTAGTAGTGTGAAAGTGAATATTCCAACTCATTTTCAGTGGGAAAGCCCAGTTGAATTTGCACAGTTTTTATCCACCACTGTAAGTCACGAATTAGGTCATACTTTTGGTTTGAATGATGCCTACCATCAGAATAACATACCGATTTTTCCTCCAGAAGAGGATCTGATGTCAGCGTCGAACCGATATGTGGGTGATTTAGATTTTGATTTGAGAAACCTAAACTTGCTTCAAGCTGCAGTAGGTTTCCACAAAAGTCCGTATCCCGATCTGACCGAAAGACCTTTCTTCCGGTCTAATAACAAAGACAATGCCTTGTTAATGCAAATGAAAAACTGGGGGCTTCCCAAGAATCTGCAAGGTCTTAATACTTCATCATACGATCCAAACTACTATAGCGGTTCTTGAATAGATGAGGTACAGTAAAAGCTAGTCAGGGCAAAGGTTTTGAACTTTTAAGCTGTACTTCATGCCACCGAAAAACGCTATAGATTGTCAAGGAGTAATTGATGGGTAAAGTCTTCTTGCTAAAATTACCCATCAATTCAAAGCTGACAGACTACTACATGAAATAAGAATGAATACAGCATTTCTTGAATTTTCCGAACCTCAGTATGCTCTTCTCTATGCTACCCGCTTGGGTTGTCAGAAGGTAGTAAAAATATTACTATCAAGAGGGGCAGACCCTAATGAAAAGAATCCTTATGGAAGATCGTATTTGTTTGAAGCTATTAGCGAAGGTTATCTAGATATTGTCAAACTTTTGATTGCTTATGGCGCAACGATCGACCGAATAGATGTATATTTAGCTGTCAGCAGAGGCTATAGCGAAATACTTGAACTTTTGCTCGATCGAGGAGTATCTATCGAACCCAAACTTTTAGATAGAGCCATAGAAGCTGAACACAAAGAGATTGTCGAACTACTCCTCGCTCGCGGTGCCGGGGCTAATGCAACCATGTTGCATTCAGCAGTCAAGAACGGGCATGAAGAAATTGTCAAAATTTTGAGGGAGCGCGTAGAAGTCAATCCTTACCTAGCAGCTTTCTGGGGGGATATGGAAGCGGTCAAAAAAACACTAGAAGGAGGAATGGATATTAACGCTAAGGATAGCCTTGGTTCTACTTTACTCCATGAAACTGCAGCCGGGGGACATCTTGAATTAACAGAATTTTTGCTAGATCGGGGAGTGGAAGTTAATTCAACGAACCGGAAATTTCATACACCTTTGTACGAAGCACTTATCAACAAACACAAAAATATCGTTAAGCTACTGATAGCTTCGGGAGCAGAAGTCTGTGTAAAGAATGATGACAAGCTAACGGTGAGTCTCTTACATACGGCTACTTGTCCGGAAATCGTCGAACTAGCCCTTGCCAACGGTGCTAATATTGAAGAACGAGATCGAAACAGTGACACGCCCCTGCACTTAGCTGTCGAGAAAAAGCGTACTGAAGTAGTTCGATATTTGCTCTTCAGCGGAGCGGCAGCCAACGCGCGGAATTGCTCCGATCTAACCCCCCTCCACAAAGCCCCCAATCGAGAAATAGCAGAATTGCTACTGGCCCATAATGCAGAACTTGATGCTCGCGATCGAGAAAGTCGGACGCCCTTACACTTCGCTGTCAGAAGAGGACGTAGTGAAGTAGCTCGATATTTGCTCTTCAGCGGAGCGGCAGTCAACGCGCGAGACTTGTCCGGTGAAACCCCCTTGCACAAAGCCCGTAATCGAGAAGTAGCAGAATTGCTACTCGCCTATAACGCAGAAGCAGTCAACGTGCGAGACTTGTCCGGTGAAACCCCCTTGCACAAAGTCCGTAATCGAGAAGTAGCAGAATTGCTACTAACTCATAACGCAGAACTTGATGCTCTCTCTAACTCAGGTAAAACACCACTATATGAAGCAATAGAAAAAAATCTTCTAGATGTAGTAGAACTGCTAATTACTAGAGGTGCAGATATCCAGATGCAAGGCAATCTGAAGACCGCACTACTTTTGCTAGCGGACAAAGGGCATAAACAGCTACTTGAGTTACTGATTCGTCACGGTGTAGATGTTAATTTCACAGACCGTTGTGACATACCCTTTACGGGATATGTGCATTCCTACTACTTTCCTAGCGACGATACTCCATTGCATTATGCTGCCATGGGCGGACACAAAGATACTGTGGAGTTACTGATTCGCCACGGTGCGAAACTCGATGTTTACGACAAAAAATACGGGGTTACTCCGCTCCACTTTGCAGTGTGGAAGTCTCATCTTGATGTCGTGGAACTGTTGCTTGAGATGGGGGCTGATGTTAATATTAAGCGTACAGTAGGAGGAATAGATAGACCTTCAGAACTCGATTTTGTTTTGCAGATCTCATCAAAAGGAACTCCACTCCATGTAGTCTGGGATAAGGATATTGCAAAACTTCTCATTACTAGCGGTGCCGATGTTAATGCTAGGGATGGCGAATATGGCAGAACTCCCCTGCACGCTGTCATGGAAAAGTTTTTTGGAGAGATAGAAGAGATTGTCGAGTTATTGATTCGGGGCGGTGCGGATGTCAATGCAAAAGATAATTACGGTTTGACTCCTTTACACCTAGCGATAGAACGCGGTTACTTTCAGGTTGTGGAGTTATTAATTGCAGCCGGTGCAGCTCTTAACACTAAAAATCGCAACGGCTACACTCTATTAGATAAGGCAGTTGATACTGGCGACCTCGAATTAATTCAATTCTTAATTGCGAGGGGTATCGATGTTGATGCCAACAGGAAAAATAATACTCCCACCCTCCAAGCATTATCCAAACGCAAACTCAATGTAGCTGAAATCCTAATTTACAGCGGTGCGGATGTTAACCTAACCAACAGCGAGGGCGAGACTGTTCTCCATCAAGTTGTCAAACATGGTTTGTTAAATTTAGTAGAATTAGCCCTGGCGGCGGGTGCGGATGTTAACGCTCAAGACAAAAATGGTCATACACCGCTAACTGTTGCCTTAGAAAATTCCTACATGGAAAAAGTCAACTTATTAATTGCTAACGGTGCGGATGTTAATCTCGTTAAAAACAAGCAAGGCTCGCCCCTCTTGCACGAATTTATAGATCGCCGTCAGACGGAGATCGTTCAATTGCTACTTTTTAACGGTGCCGATGTCAATGCCAGGGATAAAAGCGATCGCTCTGTTTTACACTGCGCCGTCCAATCTAACTGGAAAGAAATTGTCGAATTGTTGTTAGATAATGGTGCAGATATTAATGCTAAAAGAAAAGCTAGTTTTACTCCCCTCGACGATGCCCTTGAGTCGGGAAATTTGGAACTTGCCGAGTTGCTAGTTGCCAGAGGTGCCCTGGTTAACAAACAGCAAGTGGCTCGGATATCCGCTCTTTTATCCTTACCAGATGCTAATAATAAAAGTTATCTTAATCTGGTAGCTAAGGTTCAAAATAGAAGCAATTTTTCGGTTTAATCTTGTTAGTAAAATCTGCTTTTTTTAGGCACTTTTAAGATACCAACTCATCCAGAACGATGCTACTAAAATTCCAATCGCCAAACCCCAAATAGTATAGAAAAAAGGCAAGCAATTGCAACTCCAACCTCCGGGCTGACTCTTATCTAAAGTAGAAAACAGATACATTTCTATCCATGTAGCTAGTAATAAAATAATTATTGTTTTTGGTAGAAACAGCAGACCAACTATTGCTTATTATCTTAAGACAACACATCTAATGTGAGAAAATCGTCAGCCATATCGGTATTAGGAAAAATTGCCCTCGCCTTCTCCAACAAATCCTTCAACTGAACCGCATTCCCCGGCCCGTACCTCGGACATTAATGAGTCATCATCAACTGCTTAACCCCCGCCGCCAAAGTCACCAGAGCCGCCATCATTGTTCTTAATAATAGCAGCGAATCAAAAATCCGCACCCCGGGCCAGTTCCACCGCCTCCACCCCACCTGAGTCGGCCCCGTTAATTTTGCACCCGTAAGTAATCGCGAATAGGCCATAAGAGTTTAAGAATAGCGGCGGCAAGTTAGCGGGTGAGTTGGCCTACCCTTAACTCGATTTAATCAAAAAATGTGCTAATTAGATCCAGAAGACAGTTTTAAACTTCTATTTTACATTTTTTTCCCCCGAGTGGCTTTTTTGCTATTGGGGCGAGTAACAACTAACCAGCCAAGAAACCCGGTTTTTCCACCCAAGAAACCCGGTTTTTTAAAAAAACCGGGTTTCTGAAATCGACAACTAACAACTAACAACAAAAAATGACATCTGGAATCTTTTTTACCTCAGCCCTGACGAGAACCACCAAAATCTTAAAAACCGTTTGGTGGATGACTCTGGTAATTTGGTTGGTGGCGATCGCCCCCGCCCAAGCATCCTTAATTATGCGAGTCGCCATCGAAGAAGGAGTCGAACGAGTCAAAGTCGGCAGCTCCACCAAGGCCGTTATCCGCGACGGCCTCGGCAGAGCGATCGCCGAAATCGAACCTAGCGCCGGCTTTGGGGCCAAACTCCAAGCCGGCAAAATTTCTATGGGCCAATGGATAGCCGGTCAAATTTGGATCGAACCCGAAGGAGACGGTTACGTTTGGATAGGCGATCGCTGGTATCGAGGCAAAACCCAACTCATACCCCACAAAGGAGGCATCACCGCCATTAACTACGTCGACCTCGAAGAATATCTCTACAGCGTCCTTGGAGCAGAAATGGACGGCAGTTGGCCCCACGAAGCCTTAAAAGCCCAAGCCGTGGCCGCTCGTTCCTACGCCCTCCACGAACGGCAAAAACATCAAGGAGACTTCTACGACCTCAGCGACACCCAAGCATCCCAAGTTTACAAAGGACTGCAAACCGAATCTATGGGCACTTATGCTGCGGTGGAGGCCACTACTGGACAGGTATTAACCTACGACGGCCAAATTATATTAGCCGCCTACCACTCCTCCAGCGGGGGACACACCGAAAACGTCGAAGATGTCTGGTCTTATCCCCTTCCTTATTTACGGGCCGTCCCCGACTTCGACCAAGACTCCCCCGTTTACCAATGGACCGAAACCTTTTCTCAAGAACAAATGCGGCAGAAAATCTCTGGAGTGGGGAATATTTTGTCGATGACCCTGGAACGGAGTACCCCCCACGGCAGCGCGATCGCCGTCCAAGTATTAGGAGATAACGGCATGAAAGTAGTTAACGCCACCGATATTACTCAAGCTTTAGGATTAAAAAGCACCCGCTTTACCGTCACTCCCCAAAAAACAGGCGTCGGACAAATTCCCACCGCTTTTCAAATAAAAGGTAAAGGGTTCGGTCACGCCGTCGGCATGAGTCAATGGGGAGCTTATAATCTTGCCAGACAAGGTTACAATTACCACCAAATTTTACTGCATTATTATCAAGGCGCGACCCTAGCAAAAATCGAAGTTCAATAGTTAGTAGTAAGCATTTAGGTGCTAGAGAGTCAGTTTTTTCTCGTCAAAAGCCCAGTTTTTTTGTATCTCAGAAACCCGATAATTTCCATAGTTCGTAGTAAGCACTTTAGTGCTTGAAAATCAAACATTTATAGCACTAAAGTGCTTACTACGAACCAAAATAAAATCTATGGCAATCCTAAATCGGTAAAAAACTCAGAAAGTCTAGCCCATTACCCATTACCCATTAGCTAAAAATCAGAAGAACTATCCAAGCGACGCTGCCATTCCGCATCAATTTTATCCGTTTGTTCTGCCTCTTGTTCCAGCAGTTCTCGTTCGGTACTATATGCTAAATCTTCGCCGCCAATCACTTTTTCCATCGCAAATTGGCGAGCGTAAGCTATTTTATTCTCTAATTCTCTATCTGCTTCGTTTAAAGCAACTGCCCGCATTTCTCTCTTTTCGTTGCGAGTTTCAACTTTTTGATTTCGCCATTGAACCCAGAAATAACGCACCAAAGGAACTACGAGAAAACCAACACCGTAAGCCAATAAAAGCGGATAAATCGCATCGACAAAAGCTACCAATCCTCCTATTTTTAAAGCAACTTGCGGGTCCGATAATAAAGAACCTAACATCAAAGCGCCCACCAAATTGACAGCCCCCAAACCGGCAGCTAACATTAATTGACCGGAACTAGCCTCGCTAAACCGCCAGGGTTGTTCCTTTAAATAAGGAGAAACCGATTTAATTTGAGACTCCTTAGCAGTAGTTTGTAACTCGGGAAAATGATAGACAATTTGTCCGTCGGGGCTGACTTCTGGACGACCGTTAAAGCGGGTTAAAGCTGGCAGCATATATTCTTCATTTTCCTGTTGGGAACTGTTGCCCAAATCGTCGAGGTAGGGAGCAATTTGTTCTGCCACTGCAGTTCCTTTATTGTTCTTAATAATAGCAGCGATTTCTTGCCAGCGACGTTCTTCTAAATTGTAATTGGGGTTGCCATCGCCAAAGAGAAAAGAAAATACAGCCTCTAAAAAATTCATCTCGTTTTCTTTTTCTTGGGGAGAGGCCGTTTGTTGTTGGCGGCGGGAATAGTAAGGGCGATCGTAATAACCCCAATAAAAAGGCGAAAACCAGTTTGGACCGAACCACAACCAAAAACCAGGTCTGAAACCAAATCCTCCGCCCCCAGAACTGCGCCTGCCCCCAGAACTATTGCCATTGCGGTCCGAATTTGTAGAAATGACAATAATCGCTATCGTCACAAAAATTAAAACAATAGAAATAAGCAATAAAAGGCCGAAAGAAATTCTAATTAAATAGAATAAAACTCGCCAGACTTTTTGCCACCATTCCTGCAATTTTAAGCGCAAATATTTATTGCGTAAAATCCCTTGAAAATCTTTAGGAAATAGATAAGCAATATCCCCAGACTCGGCCACCTGAAGATGGCCGCCAGCCTCCGAGGCCAGGGCCAACAATCCTCGTTCGGCATACTGAACGTCTAATCCTGCAGTGGCGGCGACATCTCCCACCGTCACGCGGTAGTTTAAATTTTCCACGGCTTTCATAATCGCGGGATCGGGAGTCATAGCTTTACTACCTCTTTAAACTGCGTTATTAGTTATTCTAGTAATTGTAGGTTGGCTTTTGTTGCTCTACTGCTTTGTTGGTGGCTCCAACCAATCTACAATTAAAGAAAATAAACTCAAACCATCGCAGGTGCAAGATTATGGGAGAAGCAAAACGAAGAAAACAATATTGGGCCAAGGAAGGCAAAACGCCGCCGCCGAATACCGTTAAAGCAAAATCTACCTTGAGTATTGATGACATTAAACAGCAGATTAAACAAGTAAAATCTGACGCGGTAAAGGCAAAAAAAGACCATCAGTTTAAAATTGAATGCCAACAAAAACACGAAGAAGCTTGTCAAAAATTAAAAGGGAAGATAGAAAAACAAAATTTTACAAAAATTAGCAAAAAAGTAGATGAAGTTTTTGCTTCGGGGGAAATGTTTGACGAAAAAACTCTGCAAGAGTGGGGTTATTATCAAGTTGCAGGTTTGTTAAATACCCACGATAATTTAGATGCTATTCAGGCAGAATTGTTTTTTAGAGAGTTAGCAGCTCTGCATCATTTTAATTCGGTGAGGTCTCGTCAAATCACTGAGGAAGAAAAACGGTTAATCGAGGCAGAAAAAGAGTATCTAAAAGCCATAGAATGTTGGGCATACATGGATAATCCTTTATTAGCAATGTTTTCATCCATAGCTCAATTAACAATTAATAATTAACAATTATTAATTGTTAATTAGCTCGATTAAAAATTGAGCTTTTTCTTCATAAATTAATCAAATAAATAAACTAAAGTTCGACTATGTACAACCCAGGCACAAAATTAAAAACACGCCCTTTAATAATAGAATCTATTCTGGGACAAGGAGGCTTCGGCATCACCTACAAAGCCCGACATTCAGACTTTAAATTTCCCGTAGTCCTCAAAACTCCGAATCCGTTTTTTAAAGGAGAGCAAAATTTCTTTAAATACGTCCAGCAATTCAAAAAAGAAGGGAAAATACTCGTCGATATTTCAGTTGAGGAACCCCCCAATATTGTCCGAGCTAGCGAAATTTTAGAAGAAGATGGCATTCCCTGGTTGATAATGGATTATATCCAAGGAAAAAATTTATATGAATTAGTATCCCAAGAAGGAAAAGTTTCTGAAGAAATAGCAGTTAATTATATTCGACCCATCGCTGAGGCTTTAAAAAAATGCCACCATTTAGGCATAATTCATCAAGATATTCGCCCCAGAAATATAGTGGTGCGCGAAAGTAGCGACATACCAGTTTTACTTGATTTTGGCTTGGCTGTCGAACTGGGAATAAAAAGCACGAGTAAGCCAGCTTATAGACTTTTTTCGCCTTGGGAACAACAAACCCAAGGAGAAAAAGCCCCAACTTTAGATATTTATGCTCTAGCCGCTTCTTTATATTATTTAGTTACCGGTGAAACTCCGACTCCATCTTTTATGCGTAAGTTAGAAAATCAGGAATTAGTACCGCCAAAACAGTTAAATTCCACTATTAGCGAAGACTTAAATTTGGCAATTTTAATGGGCATGGCGGTGGAAGAAAAAGATCGCCCTCAGTCTATTGACGAATGGTTGATGTTGTTTCCTTCTGGAGATAAAAGTCAAAAGGAAGTGGAGTTGCGATCGCAAGTTGGAGTAGATTACAGCGGCCTGGAGCAATTATTGGCTGCTGGCCATTGGCGAGAGGCAGATCTGGAGACTCGAAGGGCGATGTTGGAAGCGGCAAACCGCAAGAAAGAACAATGCTGGTTTAGGGAGGAAGATATTAAAAATTTTCCCTGTCTCGACCTACAGACTATCGATGGACTCTGGTTAAAATATTCTGGCGGTAAATTCGGGTTCTCGATACAAAGGCAAATTTGGGAAAGTCTGGGGGCGGGAACTAGCGATGAGGCAGAGGAACAGTTTGGCGATCGCCTGGGTTGGCGATCGGAAGGAAAATGGTTGTACTATCCAGACCTAACCTTCGACCTAACTGCACCCCACGGCCACCTACCTTCTAGCGTGGGAGGCGGTAGGTGGGAAGATTGGCATGGATGGTGGGGTTTATTTTCTCGGGCCCGAGATTGTAACCTTTAATTTTTTTGGCAAATATGAGATGCTCCCTTGCCACAAGAGCGTTTCCTATCCACATCTCAAACAAGTATGGCCATCGCTGTTTTCAGGCACTTTTGGATTAGGACAGTTGGGATTGATGCAATAACTCATGGCCAAGCAAGCTCAGAATTTCGTCTTGATTCCATCATACAAGCTTTTCTGGAATAACTAAGCTGTTAGATGGCCATAACTCTATTAAAGAGCGATCGCCCCAGCATGGCATCACGCGATCGCTTTCCAGAACATTCCCAAGAGTTTGCCTACCACAAGTTCTTCTTATTAATAGTGACAACAATAATCTGTAAAGCGCGGCAAAGTTTATGAGTTGACCGCAAAGCTAAAATTGGGCCCGAAAGCAAATTTTTGCTTTTTTTATCCGGCTGTTTCCAGTCCTTCTAGGAATCTTGGAGAAGGTTTAGTAATAAAGATGACTATTTTACCAAAATTGCGATCGCGATCGCAACCCAAAACCAAAAAAATCACACTTCCTTTACAATTCGGTCACTCAACAGACCGCCAAGTCTGCCTATACTGGAATTAATAAGAAAAGAACCACTTGAAAAACAACTATTAGGAGTTGCCCAATGACCCAACTAAAGACCCAAGAAAACAAGTTACGTTCTAACCCCTTTACCACCTATCGCGACCCCAAAACCGGTCGGTGGGTTGTAGTTAAAACAGCCGCCGCTTAAACCTGGATAAATTTTTCAAACTTTTGTCAAAACAGAAATTAACTTTACCCGGAAAATTAGGAGAAATCCCAATGAAAAAAGCTAATAACCTTCAAACCAACAACAAGAATTTACGCCCTAACCCTTTTTCCGCTTATCGCGATCCTAACACCGGTCGGTGGGTAGTAGTCAAGTCAGAGGCGACCGACTCTAAAGGCGATCGAAAGTTAACTTCGGCAGCAGCCTAGCAATTTATTCTAACTATTATCAAGTAAAAAAATATGAACCTTGTCGGCATATTGCCACTCAAGAAAACATCCCCATAACCGGTCTCCTTAAAATTAGAAAAATTAAGGAGACTCTCTTATTTAGATTAAAAGAAGACAGGCTAATGGCTAAGGTCAGATAGGCGGTTCACAATTAGCAATTCCCAATTCCCAATTCCCACAACGCGATAACTCTTTGGTTCGCTTCAAAATCTGATATAATCTAAGGTGTTTATAGAATTTTTCCTAAAAATCATGCCGACAACAACAAACTATCGCCAAAAACAAACCCAGTTAAAAATTAAGTTTAACTGGGTAATTTCTTTATTAACAATTTTTCTCTCAACGCCAGCATTAGCCGAATCTCCTTCAAAAAAAGTTCTCGAAAATGTCGAACGATTATTAAATACTTATCAATGTCAAATGTGCGACTTAAGGGAAGCCGATTTAAGCGGCGAAGATTTGAGCGAAGTTGACCTGGTGGGAGCTAACTTAGAAAAAGCAAATTTAACCGGTACTAATTTAAGAGGAGCAATTTTAAGCGGTGCGAATATGATAGAAGCTAACCTATCGGAAGCTAATCTATCCGGCGCACTTTTGCACGGTACAACTCTCAGGGAAGCTAATTTAACAGATGCCGATTTATCTTGGGCAGATTTGTATAGCGCTTATCTCGAAGAAGCTCGATTAAATCGCGCTAATTTATCAAATGCCAATTTAAGTCAAGCCAAATTAGAAGGGGCAGATTTATGCGATGCAACCCTGCCAGATGGCAAAAAAAATGGTTGTTAAAACGTGTTTTATTTAGCGCATTTTCTTAAAAAAAAGACAAAAGTTTTAGTTGACTGCCGAAATTTCATTGACAACTTTAATCTTGCCTCGACATACCGCCCGCAACAGTCTATTGATGGTAAATTGTTCCTCTTGGGAGAGGGATTCATCTAAAAGAGCCGCCATGAGTCCATAGCGATCGGCAAGGGTGAGTTGTTTAGTTGTGTTTACTCTGGCGAAGAGGTCGCCAAGACCTGATGGCAGTAGGTAGATAGGAGGTTCCATAGTTAATAGTCCTCAACTCGATGTTTATTTATTAGTATCGAGTATTTTTTTGTTTTTAACAGCGATCGGAGGACTTCAAATAGGCGATCGCCCTAACAAGTTTAGGCGATCTAAATCCCCCTCTTTTGTGACAACAGGCAGCTCCATCTGTGAGCAGAATCACATCAACAAAAATGGGACAAAAAAGCCTTAAATAATCGAGGCTAATAATTAATATCAAAAAAAAGAATCGTTAGCCAATTAAGAACTAACAATTAACAATTAACAATTAACAATTCTTCCCAAAAACCCCGATCCGGTTGAAAAAACAGCTTTTATTCCTTTCAGTAGTAACCCTTAGATATTACTACTGAAGGCTCGAGTTTCAAGTTAGCTCTCTAGTTTAGTAGTTTTCCGATCCCTGGGATTCAAAAAAATAAAAAGGGGTTATTAACTAGGATTTATGCTAGAATCTTAAGGGATAGTGCGACTTATAAACCTCGCACTGCTATCGCCGGACTCCTCTTCAGTTAAGGGCTAGTCCAGTCCTTATCGATCCCTTTTGGGATTCCGGATAGTTGGAAAATTTTTGTTACTCGCAAAAATCTTAAAATTTTTCCGAAAAACTGTTGACAAAACAGAAATTAAGAATTAAGATAATATTAAGAGCAACAAAAGTCAGCCTAATCCAGCAGAAACAGCACCTTGAAAGTGCTGCTGGAGCGGAGGAACCATTTTTAGGGGCTTATCTCTGAGAAAAAGCTTTTGCGATAACTTTCAACAGCAAGTTTCAAAAGCTTTGAGAAGGGCATCTCTCAGCCCTAGCCCGTCAGCTAACTTCGTAGGCATTGAGGGGAGACTGAAGGCAACCTTCTAACAATTAAAAATTAGACAGATTGTCGATTCAGTGTCCTTGGTTAATTTAGGTCTGATTTGTTACGCCTTTTAAACCTTGACCCTGGTTAATTGACAATGACCGCACAATTAAATATTTCTGCATTAGCACATTTCCTGCCAACTATATTGACGCGGGTGCGTCGCTTTCTCACGCCCGATTTTATTGTCTTGCCTGCACTGGGATTTTTATGGATAATTATGATCTGGTCGATGCTTTGTACTTTTTTGACTACCTTAATGCCGAGTCCTTGTTTGCCAACAATTGTTAATACTGCTATTGGTGTTTCTAAAGTTTCTAAGGAATACTTAGAATTGGCACAAGTTCTCTGGAATTCTCCCGATGGCGACCCAGACAGTTTCTCTATCCCCCAGGTACCTTCTAAAATATCTAATACTGTCGCTTCTATATAAGCTTATAGTTTTAGAGCTAAAACTTAACAACGCTTGCTGCTTAAACTTTATCGGTAAGAGCTAGCAAGCGTTATTTTTTGTAGTAGTGGCGATCGCCCTCGTCTCTTCCCTAGAAAACTCCCCAAGATTAAGGTAAGCTCAAAATAAAGTCTCCCTCGACAACCAAAAACCGCCGATATTATGTCTTGGCAAGTCTTCTTAAGCATCGTTATTTTAACATCTACCCTAATCCTCGTCATCTGGCGTCCCCACAATTTAGGCATATGTTTTTCGGCCCTGGGAGGAGCTCTTTTAACTTTGGCAACCGGCCTGGCAAACCTCGCCAGTTTCCCCGCTTTTGCCTGGGCGATCTTGGCAAATACCACTTTTACTCTGGTTGGCTTAATCGGAATAAGTTGGATTTTACAGCAAACCGGCATCTTTCGTTGGTTTGGTTTGCGCCTCGCTTCTTTGCCTCTGGGAAACGGTCGTTTGCTCTTTGTAATTTTGTTATTAATAACTAGCGCGATCGCCTCTATTTTTAGCAACTATGGCCCTGTCTTGCTTTTCCTACCCATCGTCCTCGAATTATTAGTATTATTAAGATTTAATCCAACGGCAAGTTTCCCCTTTGTCTTCGCCGTCGGCTTAATGGCAGATACCAGCAGTCTGCCTTTTACTATTAGCAATTCAGTTAATACTATTAATGCCAGTACCTCTAACATTTCTTTTAACAGTTATGCCGGGGTAATGTTCCCCGTTAATTTAGTGGCGATCGCTACTTCGATCGCCGTTCTTCTTTTCTATTTTTGGCCCTCTATCCCCTCTCGCTATCAACCTTTCGATTTAACTAATAACGGTTTCCAACCAGCCCTTCCACCGAGTATTCTTAAACTATCTAAACCCGAAAATAATTCCCCGGTCGAAGAGGGCAAAAATCTTTCCTCGCCAACCATTTTCTCAAACTTATCAAAAATTTCTTACTTCCTTTTTCATCCTTTTTTCCAAATCGTTCTGTTTGCCTGGGGAATCTATGTCATTATTCTGGGAATTAACAATAATTTTCCCATCAATCCTCTGCAATTATTATTAACCCAAATAGAACGATGGGGATTTGCCTTAACTCTTGTCGCTACTGGCTTTATCGCTAGTTTTACTTCGGCTATCTTCACTAATTTACCAACCTCTTTCATCAATAGTTTGGCAATTCAATTAGCACCGATAACAGAACCAGCTATCCGAGAAGCTGCTATCTATGCCAATGTTATCGGTTGCGCGATCGCTGCTAAAATTACTCCCATCGGCAGCTTGTCTGCTCTCCTATGGTTCTACCTTTTAAAAAGCAGAGGATACGAGATTACTTGGTGGAATTATTGCCGTCTCAGTTTCACCTTAATTTTACCTATTTGGTTTGTAACTTCCCTTAGTTTAATACTCTGGCTATCTTGGCTTCAATCTGGTTAATTTTTATTCTTTAAAATTCAGGGTTGACGTTCCAGAGAAAAACAACTATAATAGTCGTTGCTAAACTTTATAAAAGGTAACTAAGTTTATGTTAACTGTCGCGGTCATCGACTACGATATGGGGAATTTGCACTCGGTCTGCAAGGGTTTAGAAAAGGCTGGCGTTATCCCGAAAATTACAGATTCTCCCGCAGAATTAGAACGAGCAAATGCTGTAGTATTGCCGGGAGTGGGTTCTTTCGACCCGGCAGTTCAACATCTGCGATCGCGCAATTTAGAAGAACCAATTAAACAAATAATTGCCTCTGGCAAACCTTTTTTAGGTATCTGTTTGGGCTTGCAAATTTTGTTTGAAAATAGCGAGGAAGGTAAGGAACCGGGATTGGCAATTTTTCCCGGAGTGGTACGTCGCTTTAAACCAGAACCAAAACTTACTATTCCTCACATGGGCTGGAATCAATTAGAACTAACTCAACCCCAGCACCCTCTCTGGGATAAGATTGGCGAAAGTCCTTGGGTTTATTTCGTTCATTCTTATTATGTCGATCCAGTAGAGCCTCAGCTTCGGGCCGCTACCGTCACCCACGGCAGTCAAACTGTCACCGCCGCCGTGGCCCTGGATAATTTGATGGCAGTGCAATTCCACCCCGAAAAGTCCGATGCCACGGGACTGCAAATTTTGTCCAATTTTGCCGCGAAGGTTGCTTCTGGCAGTTTGGTTGGGGCTCGATAGTTGGTGCTAAGGTGCTGTCAATCGTTAATGGTTAATTGTTAATGGTAAATAACATACAATTAACAATATAAAATTGACAATTGACAATTGACACAAAAATGAGAATTTCTGGTAATCGCCAATTAAAAACCTTGCCAGGATTAGCAACTCGCCCTACCCAGGCCCGGGTGAGGGAAGCTGTTTTTAATATCTGGCAAGGCAGTATCCCTGGATGTCGCTGGCTGGATTTGTGCGCCGGTATCGGTTCGATGGGGGCAGAAGCCCTGTGCCGGGGAGCGTTAACAGCGATCGCTCTCGAAAAATATGGCCCAGCTTGCGCTGTTATCCGCCACAATTGGCAATTGGTGGCCAACGATTCCCAGGAATTTCGGGTATTGCGGGGGGACGTCTTAAAACGGTTGAAGTCTTTGGGGCCAGAGCAGTTCGATCGCATCTATTTCGATCCGCCCTACCCCGGCGACTTATATCAACCAGTTTTAGAGGCGATCGCCACCCAGAAACTCCTCGCCGCCGAGGGCCAGCTAGCTGTCGAACATAGCCCCCAAGGTTGGGCGATCGAACCCATCCCCACCCTAGAAATTTGTCTCCAGAAAGTTTACGGCAATACTGCCGTAACTTTTTTTCGTCCCACACTCTCGAAGGGTGGGGAGCGTGGGGAGTGCGATCCGGATGGGAAGACAGCCTAAAAACCTCCTCGCCCCACACTCCCCCCTCTTCCTTGTCTCCCAAGGAAAAAAATATTAACCTCCGCCGAGTTTATTGGGACGCTGATACTGTTGGTAAGCAGCAAAAAATAATCCCGCCAGAGTGACCAGAATTAGACCCAAGACGATGCCAGAAAGTAGGGGCTCGACCACGTTGCAAACTCCTTTTATTTCAACTTTTGTTACTTATTTTCATCCTACAAGCTTTGGCGGTAAAAAAAAAGTCATTTAAAAATTAAAAACTAATTTGCATTAAATCTGGGGAGCAGGTCAGTTTTGAAGTTTTCCCAAAGACTTAAGGCTTTTTGGTTCTCTTCAAAGTTGACGTGCAACCTAAATCTTAAAAATTAATTAAAAGACAATCTTAGTGCTGAGGGCATTCCAGGAAGCTTAAATCAAGTCCTGAGTTAGGTTAGGCCACAGCGGAACCTCTCAAATCTAGGCATCAATTTCTGGCAGAGGAAGTGTTAAGCTATGTAAAAAGAAATTTAAAGTTTCTTTGAGATAGTTGTAGATAGTTGTCGAGTTCTAAAGAAAGATTTTGGATAACCAGTCATCTAATACGGAAATGGATGTCCTCCTAAAGCGGAGCGCCTTAGTGGGTATAGCAGTGCTGCTGATGGCTTTATTGGCCATAGCAGCAGCAGGCCAGTTACAGGTCTCAGATCCGTATGTCAAAACAGTATTGTCGCTGACTGGGAATCCAGTTCAAGGCCATGCCATTTTTCAAATGAACTGCGCCGGTTGTCACACCTGGCGGAAAGACAGCCAAGTAGGGCCGAGCTTAGAAGGAGTGTCTCACCGTAAATCAGAGGTGGGGATAGTCGAACAGGTTATTAGTGGCAAAACGCCGCCGATGCCCCAATTCCAACCGAGTCCCGAAGAGATGGCCGATTTATTGAGTTATTTAAAAACTATCTAATGGCTGGCCACTGGAAGAGAAAAAAAAGTTGGGTAAATGGGTCGATATGGGTTGCATAAATTCTTCTGAGTTTGCTATATTAAATAGTTGTTGCCGGTGTAACTCAGTTGGTAGAGTAGCTGATTTGTAATCAGCCTGTCGCAGGTTCAAATCCTGTCACCGGCTTTGAGAAAAGAAGGGGAGAAAAGAAGGGGAGAAAAGAAGGGGAGAAAAGAAGGGGAGAAAAGAAGGGTTTTAATGCAAACAGCTAAAGGTTTGATGTTTTGTTGTTTTGCGCAACCTTCCTAATCTGAACTTCGTGGGTTCGGGTCCCATGGTCCGCTTTTTATTTAATCTCATCAAAAGTAGCTAGTTGCCTGCCCAATGCGCGCCCAGAGAAGAGTCAAGGAAGTCAACAGACTTACTGGTAGGGGCAGCTCGTGTGGCAATAGGCAATAGGGAAGAGTTTTTGAGTAAAAATTGACCCAAAAAGCGCCAATTCCTGTCTCATTCACAAGCTCAAGATAGCCATTAATAACGTTTTTTCGTTCTCGTGGCTACACCTTGACAGTGTCGGCAATGGGCAGCAGCTTACATAAGCCCCATTCCTAATTCCCAAAAAAATGACTTTTTTAAGCAAAATCAAAGAATTTATTGCCTCGTGGAACGATCCGTTTGTATCCATAGACTTAACCGACTTCGATTTATTTCGTACCAGTCCCGAAGGTAATATTAACAGCGAAGGAACCAGGGCTTGTTCCGACTCTCCCACCGTTCCCAAATATTATCGTTATTTTAAAAAAGCGATCGAACCGGGGGTTAAAGAACTTACCATTGCTTTTATCCTTAAATTAGACTGCATCACTTATTCAAGTTGTCAAGGTCACTATGCCACGCCAGACGCAGTAATGAGGCAAAGATATGTAGCAGTTTTGCCTCGGGATGCAGAAGATTACCAACGCTTATTAAATATTTTACAGCAACTTGGCGAGGAAACAAATTCTAAGTTTCATAACAATCCCGTTAAAGTAGCAATAGCTGAGGATAAAGTCAAGTCGGAAGATTGCGAAATGCCCGGTTTAGTTTTTGCTTTCGTCTCCGTTCTTTCCGAAGAGCATATCTATTTTAGAGAACTAGAGCCAGTTTACAATTACGTTCTAGAACTGGTTAATAATTATTAATTAGGAATGGGTAATTTTCAATTACCTATCCGTTGCTAATTAACCTTTCTGGAGCATCCCATATTTGTAAAAATATTTTTTCTCAAATCTCGAACCTCCAACATC
>CAZUCT010000112.1:0-12830 GCA_964619285.1 uncultured bacterium
AACTTTTATCGCTAAAGCGATTACTACTAACTTAAATCGCTAAAGCGATTACTACGAGCGGGAGCATCCCATATTTGTAATTTTTACCCCTCGATAATTTCATGACTCACACTCATACTCTTGACGAGTACTCAAACAAAAAGCGGTTTTTTTGAGTATGAGTGTGAGTCATGAGTGTGAGTCATGAGTATGAGAAAATAAATATGCAAAATTGAGATGCTCCCACTACGAGCTGTCTATTTCTCTTCTTCCTCGCTTAGTTTTTCCGCTAATTTCACACCAACGGCGGAGCCACCGTCAAAAATAGAACCGGTATCCCCTTTTTCGATTCTGTCTCGAAACTCCGCTAAAATACTCTCCGGTATAGGTACATACCCTGCCTCAGTGAGTTTTTCCTTGTTACTGGCATCGATTTGATAGTTAACAAAATCTCGAACTGGACCAATTTCTTTAAGAGAGTTCTTGTTAACATACACAAATAACGGACGGGCTAGAGGACTGTAAGTTCCGTTACCTATAGTTGTGGGATTTGGTTCGACACATTCTCCGCTCCCGTTATCAACTTTAACTAACTTCAAAGCATCCTTTTTTTTGTTGTAATAGTTAAAACTGACAAAACCCAAACTGCCCCATTCCGCATCAATTCCTTGAGCGATTACGGCATCGTGTTCGCTAGCACCGAAGTCCGTGCGGCTTTTTCCCTGGGTTCCCGTTACCGCCGCAGTAAAGTAATCGTAAGTTCCAGACTCGGTATCGGGACCGTATAGCTTGAGAGGGGTATCCGGAAACTCCTCCCGCACCTGTTTCCACTCGGCAAACTTCCCTTGAGATTCCGCACTCCAGATTTTACCTAGTTCCTCTAAAGTAAGGCATTCTGCCCAATCGTTGTAGCGGTTTGCCACCACAACAATACCATCGTAAGCGATGGGAACTTCAACGTATTGGACTCCGTTCTTCTTGCACAACTGCATCTCTGCTTCTGTTATGGGACGCGAAGCATTAACTAGATCCGTATCCCCAATACAAAATCTCTTGAAACCCCCACCAGAATGAGATATGCCTACTATTACCCTGGTTCCGGGATTTTTGCTCATAAAAGATTGAGCCATGGCGTCAGAAAGGGGAAAAACAACGCTGGAACCGTCCGCGAGTACGGTATTTTTCGCTTCTTGTTCTGCTATCTCGGCGGGAGTAGCTGTGGGACTTATTGTGGAAGGGGAACTCGAACTAGAAGCGGAAGTTTCGGCTTCGCCTCCACCGCAGGCAGTTAGGCCCAGGAATAGAACCCCTGCTAAAACACCAATAGATTTATGTTTCATTTGCATCGTTTTATTTGAGTTAATGGGTTATGGCAACAAGCACCCCAATTAAACTATTTGATAAACTAATTTCTATCTTAGCTTATTAAAAATAAATTCATGGCAATCGAACGGAGAATGTGGCGGGGTACGTTTGCCCCAGAAGAGGTAGTTCTACTCAAACAAATTTGTTTTACTCCGGGTAAAATTTTTGAACCTGGCAAATATATCGTCGGCGAATTGCCCGATATTGCTTTTGAAATGGGATTGGTAGAACAACTTCCTCCTATTAAGGGCAAAAATGCTGAAATTAATCATTTGGGTAATGGGTAATTGGTAATGGGTAATTGGTCGTCCCAGAAACCCGGTTTTTTGAAAAAACCGGGTTTCTAATCAGTCCTCTATAATTTTCTGACTAGCTAAAATATGTCCAACAATCCTTATGCTTGGCTGAATCGCTCCCTTTCTACCATCCACCGCGCCTCCTGGTATCGTTCGGTGCAAACTATCGACTCTCGCCCCGGTTCTATTATTACTTTAGATGGCGAAAAACTGATTAATTTTGCCAGTAACGATTATCTGGGTTTGGCAGGAGACGATCGCCTCGTTAATGCCGCTATTTCTGCTACTAAAAATTTCGGTACGGGCGCTACTGGTTCTCGTTTGTTAACCGGTCATCGCCAACTACATCGCCAATTAGAAAGAGCGATCGCCTCCCTCAAACAAACGGAAGATGCCCTCGTATTTAGTTCGGGCTATCTGGCAAATATAGGAGCCATTGCTTCTATTGTCAGCAAAAGAGATTTAATCTTATCAGACCAATACAATCATTCCAGTCTTAAAAATGGTGCGATTCTCAGCCAAGCAACGGTTGTAGAATACGAACACAATAACAGCGAAGATTTACAAGCAAAACTAGAAAAAAACCGGAAAAAATTTCGTCGCTGTCTGATAATTACTGACAGCGTATTTAGCATGGACGGCGATTTATGTTTGCTGCCCAAACTGTTAGATTTAGCCGACAAATTTAACAGTATGTTATTAATAGATGAAGCCCACGCCACCGGAATTTTTGGCCCTAACGGTGCCGGTTGCGTCGAGCATTTTAACTGTACGGGAAAAGAATTAATTCAAGTAGGAACTCTCAGCAAAGCTTTAGGCAGTTTGGGAGGTTACGTCGCGGGTAGTAAAACCTTAATTGATTTTCTCAGAAATCGAGCTCCCAGTTGGATTTATACCACAGCATTAACTCCAGCAGATACCGCCGCAGCTTTAGCAGCATTAGAAATTGTTCGGCAAGAACCAGAACGCCGCGCTAAGTTATGGCAAAATGTAATGAGTTTGAAAAATTTACTTAAAGGTAATTTAGTTCCGATCGCTAAAATAGAATCGCCGATTATTTGCTTTCCCTTAAAAGATGCAGCAACGGCTTTGGCAGCCGGCAAACAATTAAAAAAGCAGGGGATTTTTGCCCCTGCCATTCGCCCGCCTACTGTTAATACCAGTCGCATTCGTATTTCTTTAATGGCTGCTCACGAAAGAGAGCATCTTGAGAAATTGGTAGGATGTATTTCAATTTTGGGAATGGGGAATGGGGAATGGGGAATGGGGAATGGCTAGTTCCTTCCCAATGACCTATTACCCATTACCTATTACCCATTACCTATTACCTAAAAAATCCCGAATAATTTGAGCGATCGCCTCGGGCATTTCCGCCACTAAATTATTATCCGCCCCCTCAATTAATTGTAACTTTGCCTCTGGAGCTAAATCGGCATAAGCTTGACTCATAGATAAAGCAGTTGGAGAATCTTCCAAACCTTGCAAAATCAGAGTAGGAACTTTCAAATAAGACAAATGTTCGGTTAATAACTCTGCCTGAATTTCCGCCCATCGGCGCTGAAACAAAAGATGATTCGCCGTTGGGGAGAAACGCATTTTTAATCTTAGTTGTAATTGGGATTTTAGCTTTTTGTCTAGCCCCAGCAATCTCGCAAGAGGAAAGAGCGATCGCAACAGCCAAACCGGCAAAAATAGAGGACTTCCCAAAAAACGAGCCCAAAACCGACGCCCCTTAAGAGAAGAAACTTCTACTCCTTCTGGGGCAATAAGAATCAAACCTTTAACCCGATCCAAATACTTAAGAGCATAACTAGCAGCCACCCAGGCCCCTAGAGAATGAGCCACCAAATAAACCTTTTCTAACTTCAAAGCATCCAGATACTCTGCCAAACAATCAGCAGCTAAGTCGATGGAGTGGTGAACGTTGGGAAATTCCGAATCTCCAAAACCCAATAGATCCGGTGCCAGACAGTGGTTATCCTTCGATAAATTTTCTATAATTGTCAGCCATTGGCTGCTCTCCTGCCACGAGCCATGCAAAAACACCACATCGGGGCCGAGGCCAACCTCGCGCCAAAAAATTTTTCCCTGAGATAGCAGCAAACGGGTATTGCGCAGTAATGAATACATTTTTGTTTAATTGTTAATAGCTAAAATCAGTTTTCCCACCAAACCCGCCGCAGTTTAACTAATTTTGTCCGACAATTTTTCCAGCTTATTTTAAGCTAGAACGGTCAGGCCGCTAAAATAGTCTTTTAACTGTTGGGCGTAGTCATGGCTGAGATTCTCTGGTAGAGATGAGGGATCGAAAGCTCGGACATCGCTAATTTCCAGAGTATCCTTAACTTGCATATTCCCTTCTACTTCTGCCTCTACCAGGATACAAATAGAATGAACTCGCGGATCTCGATCTGGTTTGGAGTAAATTCCCACTAATCGGCCAATTTTAACTAAGTCTAATCCCGTTTCTTCCCATAACTCCCGTTTGACTGTAGTCGGTACGTCTTCCCCCCAGTCCACCATACCCCCGGGCAGGGCCCAAAGGCCGTTATCTTGACGGCGAACTAAAACTATTCGGCCATCTGGTAATATGGGGACAATGCTTGCACCGGTGAGGGGGTGTCGGAAAATTACACCGAGTACGGTTTGTCCTATTTGCCACAAGCGACGCATAAATTCTGGCACAAAAACTATCTTTGAAAGAGCTTAGGGACTTGTAATTTAATAAGATACCGATGTTGGGTGGAGGTTCGCGGCACCCAACCTACAAGAGACTGGTAGTTTATTTTTGCACAAGTCCCTTAAGAAAATTTTAACTTATTCGGTCCCCGGCACTCGTTGATGCTTTGATTTGGCAAGGAAATTTTTCAGGTTCCTGCAAATTTTTGTTATAATTGTCAATTCAGTGGTAAACTCCCGGGTAATAGCTCCCGGGCCTATCTAACAGATTAATAACTCTGTTAATGTTCTTTATTTAGCGAGGTAACCAATGGCTAAACGCCGAAATCTTAAAAAAGAAAAAGCACAACGTAACTTAGCTTATGCTCGTAAATTTCGCAAACAAAAAAATACAGGTTCTTTCTTCAAAAATCGACGTTATTCTGACCGAAATGAAAGCGAGAACCAGAATGGTGAAAAAGACGAGAAATCAAAAGAAGAATCAAATTGAGATTATTAAGGATTCTGAATTTGAAGCTAGTTAGTAAAAATCAAGAATTCTTAAAAATAATTAGCTAGGATTTGAGAGATTTTAGTTAAATTAGGAGCGGTTCGTAGTAAGCACTTTAGTGCTTTAAAATAGGCTGATTCAAGCACTAAGGAATGAGAATTTAATAAAAGGTAAGCGCTCAGGCCCAAACCCGCGAACGGGGACGTAAAGCCTCCGGCACGCTCCGCGAACGCACTCGTCTTTTTGACAAGTTCTTAAATCCCCATTCCTAAAGTGCTTACTAGGAACGACGATAACTTCTAATTTTCTAGTTTTTTCCTGGCTTCATCTAGTGCTTTTCTTACCCGTTCAAAACCAGTGCCGCCATAACTATTGCGGGCGGCAACTACTCGATGGGGAGCGATCGCTTCATAAATATCTTCATCAAATTTTGGATGCAGCGCTTTCCATTCTTCTAAGCTTAAATCCTTGAGAAGTTTGCCAGCTTCCAAAGAAGTTTTCACAACTTTTCCTACTAGATTATAAGCTTCCCTAAAAGGCACTCCTCGGGCAGCTAAATAATCCGCTACATCCGTAGCATTAGAAAAATCTTCTGCTACTGCTCCCATCAGGCGATCGCTCTTAAACTCCAACCCTTCCCCCAATAAAATCGTCATGGCCTCCAAACAACCTTTAACAGTTTTTACGCTGTCAAAAATGCCCTCTTTATCCTCCTGCAAGTCTTTATTATAAGCCAGCGGCAAACCCTTCATTATCACTAACATTGCTTGCAAATGACCGAAAACTCGACCGGTTTTTCCCCTCACTAATTCGGGGATGTCGGGATTTTTTTTCTGGGGCATAATACTCGAACCCGTCGAACAGCTATCCTTAAGAGTTACAAACCGAAATTCCTCCGAGGCCCAGAGAATAATCTCCTCAGATAAGCGACTTAAATGCACCATAATAATGCTAGCCGCGCAGAGAAATTCGATAGCAAAATCGCGATCGCTCACCCCATCTAAGCTATTACCATAAGGTTTCTCAAACCCCAATAATTCTGCAGTATAATGTCTGTCGATGGGAAAAGTAGTACCCGCCAAAGCACCGCAACCGAGAGGAGAAATATTAACCCTTTTATAAACATCCCCCAGACGTTCCCAGTCTCGATCTGCCATATCAAAATAGGCCAAAAGATGATGGGCTAAACTTAAAGGTTGAGCCCGTTGTAAATGGGTATAGCCTGGAATGAAAGTTTCTATATTTTCTGAAGCTAAATCAACTAAAACAGTTTGAAATTGTCTTAATAAAGAGCGAATTTCTGCTATTTCCGTTCTTAAATAAAGCCGAGTATCCGTTCCTACTTGGTCGTTACGGGAACGGGCGGTATGTAGTTTTTTACCCACATCGCCAATAATTTCTGTCAGCCTTTTTTCTACGGCAAAATGAACGTCTTCTGCCTC
The DNA here is from genome assembly GCA_964619285.1 of uncultured bacterium. Taxonomy (GTDB): domain Bacteria; phylum Cyanobacteriota; class Cyanobacteriia; order Cyanobacteriales; family Microcoleaceae; genus CALKCV01. The sequence goes on from CAZUCT010000112.1 coordinate 6,252, forward strand.
CACTCCGGGATTAAAATTACCCTCTCGATATTCTTGGCGAATTTGTTCTAAACCCCTTACTAATTGCTCTCCTTCTTCTAGGGGAATAATGCCGGTCTTAGCGAGCATCTTTGCATGGGCTACGGACCCTGTAATGTCATATTCTATTAGTTCGATATCAAAGCCAATACTAGCATTAAATGTGGCAATTACTGGATGCAGAGCCGTCTCAAATCTTTGACTCCAAGTATTTTTGTCTTTAGTCATTCTCAACAATTAATAATTAACAATTAACAATTAACAATTAACAATTAGCAACAGGCAACAGGGAATTGGAAATAGCCCAATTAACAATTAGCCATTAAATATTAGCAATAGACAATTGACAATTGACAATTAGCAATTAGCCATTCCCCATTTCCCAAACAGTTTATGGCAAAATACTTTTCACCATCCAACCGATAACAAGACCTACTAACAAAGCCCAAACTTGACCGCACTCAATAAAATGATTCCAAGCTTTTTGAACTTCAGCCCCCAAGTCAGCAGTAACTTGGGGAGTATTTGCCAGCAAGTGCAATAAAAACTGTCCGTCTAACAAATGCAGGTGGGACAGAGAATCAACAATCATTTTCTTCCTCCTCTTCTGTTGAAGATTGTACTCGCATTACAACCATAGTCATATCATCTGGATTGCGATTTCCCAGGCCGACAAAATCTTGAACGCTCTGAAACAGACAATCCAAAATTACTTGAGGATCGTTATAATTCTGACAGGCCCGCTTAAAAGCATCGCTCAAATTATCCTCATCAAAGCGTTCGCCATTTTTATTAGCAGCATCCGTAAAACCATCGGTGTAATAAATAATAGTATCCCCGTCGGCTAGTTGAACTTCAGCTTCGTGGTATTGAGTATCTTGCTCCAAACCAATCAACATTCCCAAAGTATCTAACCGTCGGATCGAATTAGTTGCCGCTTGCCACAATAAGGGCGGATGATGTGCCGCATTGCTATAAGAAAGGATACGAGTTTCCGGGTCGTATTCTGAATAAAATAAAGTAACAAACCGATGAGAATTTTCCAAATCGGCATACATCACCCGGTTTAGATGTTGAAGAATGCGCGATGGAGAATGTCGGTTTAATACTTCTGCTCGGAGCATCCCCCTCGTCATAGTCATAATCAAACCTGCCGGGACCCCTTTTCCCATCACGTCTCCAATAACGATGCTCCAGTGACAGGGTTTTTGCTGGCGTTTCTTTTTAGATTTTAATTGGTCGTAGTTGGCGGGGATAAAGTCGTAATAATCTCCCCCTACTCGGTTTGCCGTCTCGCAGCGAGAGGCCAGGGCCACGCCGGGAATTTGAGGACAAGTGGGAGGGAGCAACCGCAATTGGATTTCCGCTCCTATTTCTAATTCTCGGTCTAAACGTTCCTTTTCCTTTAAGGAAGTTGCCAGCTCGTCGTTGGCGATCGCCACTGCAGTTTGATCTGCCACTAATCTCACTAACTTTTGACGGGTGGGAGTCCAAGCATAATTAGGATCGTGACTAAACACATATACTCGGCCCCTCTCTGAATTTTTTACCAGAATACCGGTTCCAAACAACTGAACGTCTTTACCCAAATAGTTACTTACTTGATAATCCAGACTTGCAGTAGGGAATGGGCCATCTTGGTAGTTCAAAGGAATCTTCATCTCGGCGATGATTTGACGAGTTGCAGTTTCCAATGCTTCCCGGATATCTTGACATTGGCGGCCTTCCTGGCAGTGCAATTGTTGGAAGCGTACTTGACCGTTTGGTTTAAATAAGACTAAAGCGCCTCCATCGGCATCGGTGACGCGACTGGCCACCAGGGGAATCAATTCTAAAAATTGATTGAGATTGTTAAAACTTCTGAGGGCGTACCCCAGGGAGCTTAACAAATCGTTGACGTTTTGTTGTTCCCGATGCATGCGGGCCACTAACTGTTTGAGAGCTAAGATTGGAGTCACATCTGGCTCAATGGTACTAATCGTTGAGCTTGGCGATGGATGGGAGTTTCTCGGCACGGGCACGACTGTCATAGAGCTTTTTTTGGGGTTGAGGTGTTGATTTAATCTTCAAGTTTATTAAAAATCCTGACTTTTGGAGATAACTGCCAAAAATTCTAGGCAACCAGAGCCAAAAATTCCACATCTAGTTTGAGGAAACTTAATCTGGAGCTTGCCAGCTTAGGGAACTGCTGGCAGATATTTTTTTATATTTAGTTTTTACTGCTAAATATTAGCTATTTTTTCACTAAAAATAGTTACAAATAGCTTCTCTTGGCAGAAAATCAAGCATCTGCCTTAGTAATTCTCCTCAAGTTCCAGTCAATCACTTTACAGACTGTATAGCATTCATTCTTTGTTCTGAGAATCTTAAATCTGAAAAATTAACCCTCAGTCTAAGTAGGTATGCAAAAATATTTGCAGAAAAATTTGCCCGTAGAACGCGGCTATTGCCTGTTCGCTATGTAATTAATTTGGCACGGGTACTTATTAAATAGAGGGAATTTTTATTGACTGTATTATCAAATCGCCAGTATAGCTCTGCTAGTTCCTTTCCCGCAAGCTTCTCAACCACTTACAAGAGCTTCGATAAATTCGTAGCTGGAAAACGGACGTAGGTCTTCTATACTTTCTCCTACACCAATAAAACGAATAGGCAGACCCAGCTTTTGGACTACTGCCAGAGCCACCCCACCTTTAGCAGTTCCGTCGAGCTTTGTCAATACTACCCCACTTAAATTAACTACTTGAGAGAAAACTTCTGCTTGCTGCAAACCATTTTGTCCCAGGGTAGCATCTAATACTAGGAGAGATTCTACTTTTGCCTCTGGTGCTTTTTTGTCGATCGTGCGACGGATTTTACCCAGCTCGTCCATCAGATTTTTCTTATTTTGCAACCTTCCTGCGGTATCGACAATTAATAATTCCGTATTTCTCGATTGGGCCGCAGCGATCGCGTCAAAGACCACCGCTGCCGGGTCGGTATTTTTACCCGGATTAGAAATTACCTCTACGTTACTACGCTGTCCCCAAATTTTCACCTGTTCGACTGCAGCGGCCCGGAAAGTATCCGCCGCCGCAATTAAACACCGATAATCGGATTTTTGGGCCAAGTGAGCGATTTTGCCGATAGTAGTAGTTTTCCCCGCCCCATTAACTCCCGCAACCAGCCAAATATTGAGAGTGTCTTTTTCTGGGGCAAAGGTGAAACTATAGGCAGTTTTTCCAGATTCGTCTTGGCAAGGTTCGTCCAGAAGGTCTCGCAAAGTTTGTTTGAGATAGGCGATCGCTTCTTTTGGGGGCAATACCTCCTCTCGCAGTTTCTTTTGCAGGGCCTCTACAATTCTGTCGGTGGCCTCCACTCCCACATCTGCCTGCAAGAGCAAAGCCTCTATTTCCATTACCGCATCTTCATTGAGCGGCCCTTTGCCGACAATGGCCTTGAGTCTGTTAATCAAACTCAGGCGAGTTTTATCTAAACCCAGACGCAGTTTCTTCAACCAGCTAATTTCTTCGGCAGAGATGCTTTCTGCCCTACGGCCTTGACTTGCTAAAACTTCTGCAGACCACAGGAAACCTTCGTCAAAGTCTATGTCTGTAAATTCTGCGAGAACTTCTTCTCGGGTTAAGGAAGTTTGGGTGGTTGTTGGTTCGGGTTCCGGTTCCGGTTCTTCGATCGCTGTTTCTTTTAGTCGTTCCAGACGGGCCTGGCGTTCCTCTTGCGATCGCGCCCACGCGGGTAAGACCGCCGATGGTTCTGGAGTCTGTTCTGTCTCTTCTACCTCTTCTATCTCTTCTATCTCTTCTATCTCTTCTATCTCTTCTACCTCTGCTGTTTCTGGGGCAGTGGCCTCTGGTTCTTCTTCTATTTCTGCTGTTGGGGCGATCGCTTCTGGAGGAGACTCTACCGCTTCCTCCCTGACTTCGGGGGCCTTTTCTTCCGTTGCGGGCAATTCTTCTTGTATTGCCTCGGGAGTTTCTGCCTCTACTTCGCCCCCATCGGTTGCTTCTGGAGATTCAGTTTTCGGTTGTTGTTGTTTCTGAATATTTTGGTAAGCTGCTTTGGCCCAAGCCAAATAATCTTCGGCAGGTTGGGCCGATTTCTCTTTAACCTCAGTTGGAGTTGGAGTAGATTTTTCCTCCGGGACAGTTGGTTTAGTCTCTTGCTCTGGGGCTTTGTTTGCCGTGTCTTTCTGCTGGCGACGGAACCAATTAAAAGGCATAAGAATTTTTTGGGGAATTAACAATTAACAATTAACAATTAACAATTAACAATAGACAATAGACAACTAACAAAAAGCGATAATTGTTTGGTTGGCTTCAAAGTTGTAGTAGAACCTTAAGATACACCAGGAGTATTAGCTTTAATCTTATCTAGCACTCGCGCCAATACCCCATTAATAAATCTATGACCTTCATCGCCACTATAACGCTTCGCCAGCTTTACCGCTTCATTAATCGCTACTTGTTCGGGCAAACCTAGATAGAGAATTTCAGCAACAGCTATGCGTAAAATATCCCGATCTATTTGGGGCAAGCGCTTTATTTGCCAATCAACCATCGAATTTTCAATTAATGTATCTATCTCCCCTGTATTGCCATGAACTGTAGTCAAAATTTCCAAGGCGTAGCTGCGAACTTCTGGTTGGTTGGTTAGCTGAATTAATTCTGGTAATTCTACCGCGCTACCGATGCCATTAATTGCTATTTGACCTAATTCTAATCCTTCGTAAACCATAGTTCGGGCGCTTTTGAGGTCCGTTGCCGATAGTTGGCTGCTCAGGAGGCGATCGCTTGCTTTTTGCAGTTCCTCAGCAGCCGTTTCTAAGGCCTCTTCCACTTCTGCAGTTAGAGTTCTGACTGCTGCTAATAGCATTTCCTGAAGTTTGGTTTTTTCTAATTTTGCCGCTTTTTTAGGCAGTTGGCTAATACCTAATAGCGCTAATTCTCTTGCTGTTTGACGGGGGGATTTTTTCTTTGTTTTCATTTCTTTTTTTTCTTTTTTTTTCTTGTTCAAAGATGCCAACTTTCAATTTTACCAATCAATCTTCTTCTACTGGTACTGGCTGAAGTTTTTCTTCCTCGAACTGCAATTGTTCCACTAGATCGTTATTAGGAGGAATTTTTGCTGAGAGAGTTAATGAAGGATTTGGGTTAACTATACCACCAGATATTAATACTTTAAAGGCATCTTCCACCGACATGGATAAATTGACGACCTCTTTTTCAGAAACGATCGCGTACCAACCAGTAGTAGGATTGGGAGTTGTCGGAACGAAAATACTCAGCATCGGTTCTGGCATGGTTGATTGAATTTGAGCGTTAATCGTACCGGTCACAAAAGCCAAGGCCCACATGCCCCGTCGAGGATATTCTACTAATACCACCCGTCTAAATTTATCGTTGGAATCTTTCAGCAGAGTTTCAAGTAACTGTTTGAGGGTTTTATAAACCGATCCAGCGAAAGGAATGGCCTGTAATAAACGTTCCCCCAGCTCTAACAGCCATCGTCCCGCAATATTGCGGGCCATGAGACCGATGATGAGGATACCGAGCAAAGGTACGGCCAGTCCTACTACAAAATTTAAGAAATTGACTAAGATGGGATGCAGCCCATCAAAAGGGTTGATCTGCTTGGGAACTTTCGTCAGAAAATCGATGACCCAAGTGGCGATCGTTATAGTTAACCAAATGGTAGTAGCCAAAGGTATTACTACCAACAGACCTGCTATGAGGTCATTTTTTAAGTCCTGCTGTATGCGTTTTAACACGGAAAAAAAGTGGGAGTTTGGTAGCCCCGTCAATTTAGGCCCGGGGCAGAAAAACGACTCAGCTTGTTTTAACAAGCGTGAATTTAAAAGGTGGGAGGGAAAAACCCACCCTAATCTTCTACCGCCTTGGCCTTACTAATGACGGTGACATATTGCATTTGTCTTTCGTCCAGGCAATTATGGACTCGTGAAGAACGGCTGTACGCATAGAAGTAAAACTCCTATTTCTAGGGTGACGTTCAGCCGCCGTCTCTTCAGAGCGGGGTGCTGACTACCCGCTTCCTCGTTACTGCTCGCTCTAATTAAGAGGAAAGATTTTAGATTTTAGATTTAATTCTTGATTATCTCCAATAAATGCATATCTTAAAACAATTTGTCAAATTCTGGTAGCAAAAGAACCCTCAAGATGGAATTACTGGGCCCGGGGGCATTCTTGACGCGCCTCTGTTTTCTCCGGTGGAACTTAGTTAATCCTTAGTCGCTAGCGGCAATTCTATCAGTTTATTTCTTGAAGAAAAACCAGATTTAATTATAATTTCCGACTTAGGCACGTCAAACTTTTTAGCCAATAATTTAATTAACTCTTGATTGGCTTTACCGTCTGTTGGGGGAGATTTGAGCGCAATCTTTAAACTCCCGTCTGGTTCTTCTATAATTTTTTGTTGTTTGGCATTAGGTTTAACCTTAACTTTTAAAACTACCATATTTAGATTAGTTCGTAGTAATCGCTTTAGCGATGGGAAAACTTAGATTTTTAGATTAGTTCGTAGTAATCGCTTTAGCGATGGGAAAAC
>CAZUCT010000112.1:12930-15116 GCA_964619285.1 uncultured bacterium
TTTTTAGATTAGTTCGTAGTAATCGCTTTAGCGATTGGAAAACTTAGATTTTTAGCATTCTTCAAACAAACTTGTCTCTTAGCAACAGTCCAAATGAACGACTTTAGAATCCATCCAGACACCATAGAAGAAGTCAAAGAAAGAACGGACATTTACGATATTATCTCAGACCGAGTTGTTTTGCGCAAGCGGGGTAAAGATTACGTCGGTTTGTGTCCCTTCCACGATGAAAAAAGTCCCAGTTTTACAGTCAGTACCAACAAACAAATGTACTACTGTTTCGGCTGCGGGGCGGGGGGTAATGCTTTTAAATTCTTGATGGAACTCAATAAAAGTTCTTTTAAAGAAGTAGTATTAGAATTAGCTCAACGCTATCAAATTCCTGTTAAAGCAGAATCTCGTGAAAAACATCAAGAATTTCAAAAACAAATATCTTTGCGAGAACGACTTTATGAAATTCTCGCCATTACCACCAATTTTTATCAACACGCTTTAAGACAGCCCCAGGGAAAACTTGCTTTAGAATATTTACACTCTTCGAGACAGTTAAATGAAGCAACTATTCAACAATTCCAGTTAGGTTATGCCCCTAACGGTTGGGAAACTATTTACGGTTATTTGGTGGAACAAAAGGGTTTTCCGGTGGAGTTGGTGGAGAAGGCGGGGTTAATTGTACCGCGAAAGTCGGGGGGCGGTTATTACGATCGCTTTCGAGATAGACTAATTATTCCCATCCACGATTTGCAAGGAAGAGTTATCGGTTTTGGCGGCAGAACTTTGGCAGACGAACAGCCGAAATATCTCAATTCCCCGGAGACGGAATTGTTTGATAAGGGTAAAACTTTATTTTGTTTGGATAAGGCAAAAACGGCGATTTCTAAAGAAGATAAAGCGGTGGTAGTTGAGGGGTATTTTGACGCGATCGCCCTCCACGCCGCCGGTATTTCTAATGCGATCGCTTCCTTGGGAACTGCCTTAAGTTTATTTCAAGTCAGACAGCTTTTACGTTACACTGACTCGAAACAAGTTATCCTCAATTTCGATGCGGATAAAGCGGGAATTAAGGCAACGGATAGGGCCATAGGAGAAATCGAAAAACTGGCTTATTGCGGGGAAGTACAACTGCGAGTTTTAAACCTTCCAGAAGGTAAAGATGCCGACGATTTTCTCAAGACTTTTTCTCCTGACAAATATCGAGAACTTCTCGAAAAAACTCCTCTTTGGATAGATTGGCAAATCGAACAATTATTTTTAGGAAAAAACCTCCAAAAAGCTGACGAATACGCCCAAACAACCAAAGATTTAGTTAATCTTTTAACTAAAATTACTAACGACAATCAATTAACTTATTACCTGCAATCTTGCGCCGATATTCTCAGTAAAGGGGATAGCGGCAGGGTTTCTTTATTAACAGAAAATTTGCTAACTCAGGTTGTTAATAATTGGAAAAAGTTACTAATTGAGGATGAGTATTTATCTCCTCCTTTGTTGGTTGACAATCATTTAAAATCTCACCAAAAATTTAGAACTCCGCCGAAAAGCAAACACAAAAAAGAATCGTCGCCCGCTAATTTATCCGAGACTGCCCAAAGGAGTTTTTTAGAAGAAACGGAAGCTTTATTATTACGGATTTATTTACACCAACCTTTCTCCCGCCAAGAAGTTAAAGATGCTTTAGAAGCTAGGGATATCCAGTTTAATATCTCCCATCATCGGTTTTTGTGGCGGCAGATTTTTCTAGTAGAAAATCTGCATCAAGAATATTTGGATGCCGCCCCAGAAAAGTTAATTTCCAAACTGCAAGATAGTTGTTTGGAAGAACCGGAAAATTTGGCACCAGTTGAATATTTATTTCATCTGGATGAAATGGCAGAAAAACAAATTCTGCGCCCTTCTTTACAGATTCGTTCTGCCGTGGCTTATTTGGAACAAATAATTTGTAAAAAACGGCGAGATTTGGCACTAAAAAAGTGGAAAGAAACCGATATTTTTGTTAATCGCGAACAATCTCTAAAATACTGCGAACAATTATCGGCGGAAGATGAATGGATTAAGGAATTAAAACGATTGCGGGATACTACTTTTTACGATTTGGTAACGGTGCCTTTGTAGAATTAAGTTTGTAGAATTAAGTTTGTAGTAATCGCTTTAGCGATTTTTAACTAGCTTTTTAAATCGCTGAAGCG
>CAZUCT010000112.1:15216-21406 GCA_964619285.1 uncultured bacterium
ATTACTACGAACGAGCTTTTTTATCGCTGAAGCGATTACTACGAACGAGCTTTTTTATCGCTGAAGCGATTACTACGAACGAGCTTTTTAAATCGCTGAAGCGATTACTACGAACTAACTTTTTAAATCGCTGAAGCGATTACTACGAACTGAATTAAGAAATCTCAGAAAGAATTGCTATAATTAATTTGGTAGCGATCGCTGCTACTAAAAATCAACATCCATAGGAGTCTTAATATGCTAGCCGAAGAGAGAAAAACTGCTGATGTTCGAGAAACAGAAGATATTCAGTTAATGAATTTAGAGGAATTTTGCGACTGGTATCCCGACGGTTTTGATGGTAGATTTGAATTACATAACGGAGAAATTATTAAAATGCAACCCACTGGAACTCACGAACAAGTAGCTGGTTTTCTTGCTTTAGAATTAGGCGTGGAAATTAAACGTCTAAATTTGCCATTTTTTATTCCTCGACAAGGGCTGATTAAAGCCATAGATACGGATAAATCTGCTTATATTCCCGATGTGATGGTTTTAGATTCTAATGCTATGGAAAACGAACCGATGTGGAAAAAGCGATCGACTATTATTAACGGTCAAAGCGTTAAATTAGCTATAGAAGTGGTGAGTACCAATTGGCAAGATGATTATTTAATGAAACTGGGAGAATATGAAAAATTAGGAATAGGCGAGTATTGGATAGTCGATTATTTAGGGTTGGGGGGAAGGCGTTATATTGGAAATCCCAAACAGCCAACTATTTCGGTTTATCATTTAGTAGAAGGAGAATATGCGGTCAATTTATTTAGAGGTCAAGATAAGATGGTTTCGCCGACTTTTTCAGAACTCAATTTAACTGCAGAACAAATATTTCAAGCAGGTCAGTAAACTTTGTTTGTAGTAATCGCTTTAGCGATTTAAAAAGTAGTTAAAAATCGCGCTTTGCGATTACTACGAACGTTTAATAACTTGCTAATTTACAGCAATTGCCTTAGCCTTAATGGATGGTTCTGGAATAGGCTGCCCGTCTTCTCGCAGGGTGTCAAGATAAAGCTCGATTGCTTCTTGAATATTTTTTTCTGTTTCTTCCAGGTTTTTCCCTGTGGAAATGCAACCAGGTAAATCTGGAACGTAAGCGGAATAGTTGCTTCCAGCCCATTCAAAAATCACAAGATATTCTTTCATAATTCGTCCTCTAATTGTGCTTGTTTCCAGATGCTTTTAAGAGTTCCAATGGCAATTTCATCGGAAAAATTACCAGGTACAACTACGATACCGGATTTTTCAGGATGTTTGAGAACTTGATGACTGCCTCGCATTCTTGCTTCGTACCATCCATCTGCTTCTAATTTTTTCAATACTTCACGAACTTTCATCAATTTTCCTACAAATTAAGGTTTCGCCTACTAATTATCAAAGATTTGTAAAATACTATTCAAAGAGTCTTAATTTGATGACGGTTAAAAATTTTTAAGGGTTAGTAGTAATCGCTGAAGCGATTACTACGAACGAGCTTTTTTTACCTGCAATAAAGGGTGTCGCGGGTGTTATTACCGGTAATTGGATTAGTGCCTTTTGCTAAGTCGCAGAGGATTTTTTCTTCATCGTAACTGATAAAGGCATTGGTAAAATCTGCCCCATCAATAGTCGCTCCTTGAATTTGAGCGTTGTACATGAAAGCCCCTTCTAAAATAGCATTAGTAAAGTTAGCTTTCTGGGCATGAATGTTGTCTAAGGTGGCATAACTGAGGTTTGCGCCCTCGAAATTTGCTTCTTCTGCATGGGCGCCGAATAAGACAACTCCGCGCAAGTCTGTATTGCTAAAATTGGCTTGTTTAATAATGGCGGCGTTAAAACTGGAATCTTTGAGGTCGCGGCCTGAAAAATCTTTGCCGATGAGGGTTTGTTTGTCAAAATCTTCGGCGAGGGCGGGGTTCGTGTTGATGAGGGTGGAGGTGGCGATCGCTCCTATTGCTGCGATATAGATTAATGTTGAGAGGAGAAAACCGATTACAATATTTGAAATCTGTTTGTTTTTCTTAGTATTCATAGAAAATTTGCTGTGAGTTTTCTAGAGAGCCGTGTTCTGGTGAAACCCGGTTTTTTGAAAAAACCGGGTTTCTTGGGTGTTTTGAAAAAACCGGGTTTCTTGGGTGTTTTGAAAAAACCGGGTTTCTTGACCGACGTTTTCACAAATTAGGATAAAACAAAATGACCGAGCCTTCCTCCACTGAGAAACAGCAATCTACTGATGTTGGTATTTTGGGAGAAGATTTAGTGGCCCGATGGTTGGAGGGGCGGGGCTGGCAAATTTTGGCCCGTCGCTGGCGCTGCCGTTGGGGGGAGTTGGATCTGGTGGCGATGGAGAATACTTCTCATATTTTGGCCTTTGTGGAGGTGAAAACTCGCCGTGGGAGAAGTTGGGATGGGGGTGGTTTGTTATCTATTACTGAGTCGAAGCAGGAGAAGTTGTGTTTGGCCGCAGAAATGTTTTTGAGCGATCGCATCTCTGATTTGGCCGATTATCCCTGTCGCTTCGACGTGGCCCTCGTTAACTACAGGGCCGTCTCTCAAAACATGGCCAATAACCGAGTTGGCTCCTTAATTGTGGATCTGGGCCGTCCAGTAGTAGTAGCAAGTTATCAGTTTGTCTTGAAAGAATACATTCAATCTGCCTTTAGTTCGCAGTAACAAACACAATTATACTCGCACTCTTATTAACAAAAAGAGTACGAGTATTTATAATAAAAGAGCGATCGCTGATTAACCGAGAGTTTCGGGGCAATATCCCAAACCCTTGACAAATTGCTTGCGAAATGCTTCTATTTCTTCGTTATTGGGCTGACCGTGGGAAACCACGGCAACCTGATAGCGACGCATGACGCTCAGAGGAGATTGTCCGGTTTCCAAGCTCCAGAGTGCCATACGCACGCGGATCTCGGGTTCGTAGGGAATCCCGAGTTCGTTCATAAAAGCCCGAAAATCCCCATGTTGCCGAGGAGACAGGTATTGACTCATTTTGATTTTTACTACCCAACCATCGATCTGATGAATCACCGTAAGAAATTGAAGCGGCAATTGTTGGGTAGCTCTCAAGTACTCGACCACTCTCAGGGTGAGGCTTGTATTGGCTAAAAAGTAGAGGTATTCCATTTTGACTATTCCCGCTAAATACTTCAGCTTGCGCGTTTTTTCCTTAACTATTTTGCTACCAACAATGGGGAAGGAATAAAGGGGCGTAAGTAGGAGAGGAAAGCGGGGCGGATGGTGCCGCTTTCCCATGCACAAAATACGAGCGTCCGTTTTTCAATGATTGAATTCCGAGCTAAAAACGGAAACAAAGCTCTCTGGCTGACTCTTGGCATTAAGCCTTCAACAGAGTTTGCTGCCTATATTTCTATTTTCGGGCTTTTAGGTCGAAAAATACTAGGGGAGAAGTACCCTAATTTTCATGGGGAGGTTTACCCAGTTTGGATAAAGCATGAGTTGGTTATATGAAAAAGTTAGATTACTTATTAAATGCTTATGACTACGAACTGCCAGAGGAGCTAATCGCTCAAAACCCGGTGGTGCCACGCGATCGCTCGCGCTTGCTTGTAGTTAATTCTACCACAGAACTCCGACATTGCATCTTTCGGGATTTGCCGGATTTGCTCGAACCAGGGGATTTATTGGTTCTCAACCATACTCGGGTGATTTGCGCAAGACTCTACGGGCGCAAAGTTACTGGGGCTGAGGTAGAAATACTCCTTTTGGAAGAGAAAGGACATAATTGCTGGTTGGCTTTGGTTAAACCTGGCAAGCGTTTTAATTTGGGGGCGAGGCTTGAGTTTGAACCGGTGGATGGGGGCGTTCGCTCTTTTTCTTCTGCCAATGTAAGCATAAACACTATACCAGAAAAACTAACGGCAACGGTAGTTGCTACGGATAAGGAGACTGGGGGACGGTTGTTGCAGTTCGATTTGCCGGAGGGGGTGTCTTTGCTGCAAATATTGGATCGATTCGGTGTTATGCCCCTGCCGCCTTACGTTACGGACTCCCAAGCAGAACCGGAACAATATCAGACTGTGTATGCTACAACACCTGGGGCGGTTGCTGCCCCCACTGCGGGACTCCATTTTACCGATGAGTTATTCGACAGGTTGGAGGAAAAGGGAATAGAGCGTGCTTTTGTGACTTTGCACGTTGGGGTAGGTACTTTTCGCCCGGTGGAGGTGGAGGAGATTACTACTCATCGGATGCATTCTGAGTGGGTGGAGGTGTCGGCGGCTACTGTCGATAAAATTTCTCAGACTAAGGCGAGGGGCGGGCGCGTTATTGCTGTTGGTACTACGGTGGTTCGGGCTTTGGAGGGGGCGGCGGCGAGTTCTGCCAGTGTTGGTAGCGATCGCGACTTATTGCCTTTTTGTGGATATACGGATCTATTTATTTACCCCGGTTTCCAGTGGCGGGTGGTGGAGGGGTTGATTACTAATTTTCATTTGCCCCGTTCGAGTTTGTTGATGTTGGTTAGCGCGGCGATCGGACGCCCAAGGTTATTGGAAGTTTATCGGGAGGCGATCGCTCTTCGTTATCGTTTCTATTCTTTTGGCGATGCGATGTTAATTTTGCCTGGCGCTTGGATGGGGTAGGTTTAATTGCAGTTTAAGAAACCCGGTTTTTTAGACAATACCTTCGCCAAAATAAAAATACCTACAAGAAAATGGCGTTCCTCGCCCGTCAGAAACCGGGTTTTTTCAAAAAACCCGGTTTCTTAAATCTCGATGCTGGCGAAGGTATTGTTAGAAAAACCGGGTTTCTGGGTAAGACTGGGTAACTTCCCCCATACCACCCAGAGGGCTGAAAATAGGCCCACTTGAAAAGCAAGAGATGGCCAAGTTTGAGTCGTGGAACGATGGCCCGGAGCCAGAGCGATCGCTTTGACTCGGGGCCGATGTCGTTGGGGTTTTCTATTCGATGCGTTCCCTCCACGCCAAAACGGCGGCGCGAAATTCGTCTAAGGAGACGGTTTGAATGGGGCTAGTTTCATCGACGACATCTTCGATGGCGGCGCCGTCGGGAGATAGTTCTAAATAAAAGGCATTGCCGTTACGCTCCCAGCGATCGAGTTTGCCTGTGGCGATCGCTTCTATTTTATCGATGAGTTCTTGGGTCCATTGGGGACTCTGCTGAATATCAATAGTTAAAAATTCGGCTACTCTGCGATGGGCGGGCTCTTCCTCGCGCTGCCCGGCCCAGTTAAAAGGAGTTTGAGACATGGTTTTTTTTGAGTAATGGGTAATAGGTAATATGTCGGTCGAGAAACCCGGTTTTTTGAAAAAACCGGGTTTCTGAGATGGGCGACGACGAGATTATCTTAAAGGAAAGGCGGTGTTAATTCTGCCGTCGTTCAAATATGCACCCGCTACTGTGAAAATGCTGCCATCGTCGCCGTTGCAATATTGCGCGGCGTTAGCGCTGGGGGCGCTGGAACCGCACCAGGCCCAATTGGGGGCGTTGGAGGGACAACTGGTTCGGTTGCTGGAAGCGTAGGATATAGAGTTGGTGACTTGCTGTTGGGTGCAGCGATCGGGAAACATGGTTGAGAATTTGGTTTGTCCGCTATAGCCTGCATAGCCCCAGTTAGCGCCGTAGATTCCTTGGCTGTTGGGGCTTTGGCTGATTTGGAAACTGCCGACGGTGTTGGGGCTGACTCCATTAGGGCGGGAGTGAAAACCTTTAGGTCTGCTGCGTCGGGAGTCCCACTCGCCGCAGAAAATGTGATGTAGATTAATCTGGGGGTTGGTTGAAGACCAGTGAGATAGTCTCGAACAGTTAATTTGTGCGTCGGCGTGGGATGTAGCGAGAACTGCGGTTATGCTTGCCAGTATGGCAAGGCAGAAACCGATAAGTTTATTTTTCCTTGTCATGGTTTGGGAGTTACGATAAAAAAGTCTATTATAGCATAACAGTCAGTTCGTAGTAATCGCTTCAGCGATTTTTTTGGGATCCCAGAAACCCGGTTTTTTCAAAAAACCGGGTTTCTTGACCTGCCCTCTAAAAGCAGCAATTTTCAAATTCTCCACTCGGACTCGGGGATTTTAGCTCCTTGAAAAATACTGCGTAACGTACCCACGGGTATAGTTCGACCTTTATGTAGGGCTTGCTGAAAAAGTCAGAGTGTGGGGAGGGTGGGGAGTGTGGGGAGTGT
>CAZUCT010000113.1:0-1748 GCA_964619285.1 uncultured bacterium
CCCCACACTCCCCACCCTCCCCACACTCTGACTTTTTCAGCAAGCCCTAATTATTAATTATTAATTATGCTGACCGAACAAACGCAAAAAATAATGGGATATTTTATTGAGGAGGCTAAAGACCACCTCAATATTATCGAGCAAGGCTTACTTAACTTGCAGCAGACTTTAGAAGAGCCAGAATTGTTACAAGAACTATTTAGAGCGGCTCACTCTGTTAAAGGTGGTGCTGCTATGCTGGGGATTGATAGCGTCAGAGATACGGCTCATCAGTTGGAGGATACTTTTAAGGTTCTTCGGGAAAATACCGTGGAAGTTGATGATAAGTTAGAGTCTTTGTCGATCGCAGTTTTTGATACTTTGCAGGAAGCATTGGAAATGCTGTCGGAAGAAGAAGGGTTGACAAAGGAAGAAGAAAAATACCTTTATAAAAAGGTAAAACCAGTATTTGGAGAATTAGAAGAACATTTAAAAATATTAATTAATAAGGGAGGTAAATCGGAAAAAAATAGTCAAACAACTTCAGTGATTTCGAGTAATTTCCCAGAAAAAAAATTGAGGGAAGCCGAAAAGTTAAACGAAGAAAATTTCTTAGATTTTAAGGGAGAAAAAGCTATGGAAAGTAAGGTTGGGGACAATAGCAAAAAAGCGAATAATATTGATTTACTAGATGATTGGTTTAACGAATTAGAAAGTTTTGATAATACCGAGGTAAAAAAACAAGATTCTTTTCTGAACTCGGAAATAAGAACGGGACCGGCAGTAGGTATAGAAGAACTTAATACTCTCGCAGATTTGTTTGAAGGGGAGGCACCGGATTTAGATGCTAATTGGGAAGAAGAAGAAATCCTAAATAATTCTAATAGCGACTCGGAAGAGAATTTCAAGTGGTCGGATCCAGAGGATTATGATTCGGGGGATTTAACAGATATTCTCTTTGGTGAGGACTCAGAAGAGCTGCCTAAAAAACCAAAAATAGAAGCGGAAGATTTAAAGAGTCTCTTTGAGGAAGCAGAAGAAGGTGGAGAAGAAAATAAGAGTTGGTTGGAGGTAGAAGAAGCAGAAGAAGCAGAAAAAGCAGAAAAAGCAGAAAAAGCAGAAGAAGCAGAAAAAGCGAAAAAGCAAGATCGCTCTTCTGAATATTTAGCCAGTTTATTTGGAGATTTTGAAGAAGAAGAGCTTGCAGCTCCAAAAGTAAGAACAAGAACGCAACCCCAGGACTCATCGGAAGACTTAGTGAGTTTATTGGGAGAGTTTCCAGAGGTGGAAATAAACCAACAAGAGAAAGGGAGTACGATTCAAACGCAAGAGGGAGAAGAAAAAGAAGACTTTAAATTTGAAGATTTATTGGCGATGGAGGATGAGGTCGAACTTCAGGAAGTTGGGTGGGAAGCAAGGGAAGAGCGAGATCTAGAAGATATTTCCCTCGAAGCTCAGAGCGATATTTTTGAAGATTTGTTTGGGGATGAAATAACCAAGGTCGATTCTTCTAGGGAAGAAATTGAGGAGCTTCTGGAAAATTCGAACCCTGAAGAGACAGAAGAGACAATAGTAAAGGATAAAACTTATGATGAAATATTTGGTGATTTCGAGAAGTTGGAAGAAGAGAAGATTTCTTTCCCACCAGATAACAAGGATCGAGATGTAAAGTCATCTCCATTTTCTGAGTTAGACGATATTTTAGAAGATGGAGGCGCTCAAGAATCGCCAGAGGAGGATTTTGAGGCTCTGGAGAGTCTGTTGGATGA
>CAZUCT010000113.1:1848-21375 GCA_964619285.1 uncultured bacterium
AAGGGAGGAAAGTTCAGCAGCAGAATCGGAGGAGGATTTTGAGGCTCTGGAGAGTCTGTTGGATGAAAGGGAGGAAAGTTCAGCAGCAGAATCGGAGGAGGATTTTGAGGCTCTGGAGAGTTTTTTGAGCGACGAACTTCAAGCCTCAAAACAAAAGCCACGGGAAAAATCTACTGGTGCTAAATCCCAGCAACTAGACATAGATTTTAGCGACTTGGATAAGCTCATAGAAAATATGGATGCTGATGTGGGTCGCAAGGCGATCGCTGCGGCGGCGCCAACAGCAAACCGGCGACCGAAACCCCCGCGCGAACAGACTATTAAAGTGCCGGCAAAGCAACTGGATAACTTGAGCAACCTGATGGGGGAATTGGTGGTAAACCGCAATAGCTTGGAGCAAGGTCAAGAACGGATGAGACAGTTTTTGGATAATTTGCTTCATCAAGTGATGCTCTTGGGCGATGTGGGACAGGAAATGCACGATTTATATGAAAGAACTTTGTTAGAGCAGACGATTTGGAAGAGTCGTTTGGGACAGCGTAACTCAAGTGTGTCTGATGTGAGTAGCGAGCTGAAAGAAGCGCATAGTAGCAACGATAAGCTGTCGGAGTGGGAGTTGGATACCTTTAGTCCTTTTCACGAGTTAGCTCAGACGATTGTAGAACAAATCGTTCGGGTACGGGAGTCTGCTTCTGATATTGAGTTTTTGGTGGAAGAGGCGGATCAGGTTACTCGTCAGTTACGACAGGTAACTAATCAGTTGCAGGAGGGTTTGACTAAGGCGCGAATGGTGCCTTTCGCTCAAACTGCCGATCGCTTGCCTCGGGCGGTTTGGGAGGTTTCTCGCAATTGTGGCAAGGAAGCGGAGCTGGTTGTAGAGGGTAAGGATACTTTAATCGATAAGATGATTCAGGAGCAACTCTACGATCCGATGACTCATTTGGTGAATAATGCTATTACTCACGGAATTGAGATGCCTCAAGAACGGTTGGCTGGGGGGAAACCTCAGAAGGGTCGGATAACGATTCGTGCTTTCCACCAAGGCAACCAGACTGTGATTTCTGTGGCGGATGATGGGGCAGGTATAGATCCGGCAAAGGTGAAAAAGAAGGCTATTGAAAAGGGTTTGATTACTAAAAGTCAAGCTGAGAAGATGTCTAATATTGATGCTTACGACTTGCTGTTCCATCCAGGTTTTAGTACGGTGGAGACGGCGAATAAGTTCGCAGGTCGCGGCGTGGGGATGGATGTGGTGCGGACTAAGTTGAACGAGGTTCGCGGCAATATTGCGATTGACTCGACTGTTGGCAAGGGGACTGTGTTTACGATTCGCTTGCCTTTGACGTTGAGTATTTCTCGGGCTTTGTGTTGTATTAGCGATCGCTCTTGGATTGCTTTCCCGATGGATGGGGTTGAGGATATGGTTAAGGTTTCGTCTTCGGAGGTTGAGACGGGACCGGAAGGTCAACAGTATATCCAATGGCGAAATACTAAGCTGCCTTTCCGCCACTTGCGAGAGTTACTGGTTTACAATCGTCAGATGCGTCGCGCTAACGTGTATGGGATGAATACTGAGGAAGATTTGATTTCGGTGGTGGTGTTGCGTTCTGCTGCGGCTGGTACGGGTTTGCTGGCGATTCAAGTGGATCAGGTGTTGGAGCAGCAGAAGGAAATTGTTATTAAGCAGTTGGAAGGTCCGGTGCCGAAGCCTATGGGTATTGCTGGGGCGACGGTTCTGGGGGATGGTAAGATTGTGGCGATCGCGGATACGATCGAGTTGATGAATTTGGCTTCTGGTAAGGTGCGACGGGAGGATGCTATCTGGTCTGCTACTGGCAAGGACGGTCAGTCTATGGATTTGGTAACAGAGGAGCAGGAAGAACCTACGGTATTAATTGTGGATGATTCGATTACTGTGCGGGAGTTGCTATCGATGACTTTTACCAAGTCTGGTTATCGAGTGGAACAGGCTCGCGATGGTAAGGATGCTTGGGAGAAATTGCGTTCCGGTTTGCCTTGCGATCTGATCTTCTGCGATATTGAGATGCCTCGGATGGATGGTTTGGAGTTGTTGTCTCGGGTCCAGAAAGATTCGGTGCTTAGTAAGTTACCGATGGCGATGTTGACTTCTCGGGGTGCTAGCAAGCACAAGCAAATGGCTTTTGATTTGGGAGCTAGCGGTTATTTCACTAAGCCTTATTTGGAGGATCATTTGTTGGATGCTGCCGGTCGGATGCTTAAAGGAGAGATTGTTGGTCTGACTCCTGCTGCTGCTGGAGCTTAGGAGATAAGGGGGACAAGGGATGTTCGCTCTTCCCACACCCCCCATTCCCCAGGGCTGTTTCATTCTCTACAATTCCTTGAGTGTGGGGAGGGTGGGGAGTGTGGGGAGGGTGGGAAGTGTGGGGAGTTTGGAGTAGGACCAGTAACTATGGCTCAATTGACGTATTTTCGTAGAATGAAACAGCCCTGCCCCATTCCCTAATCCAGAGTTTGACAGGTGGGACAATAATGAGTGGATCGCCCCCCCAATTTTATCCGTTCTATTAAGGTATCGCAAACCCGGCAGGGTTGACCGCCCCGCTTATACACCCAGGCGACTCCGCCATAGTTGCCGTTAATGCCTAATAGATTGATAAAGTTGCTAAAAGTAGTTCCACCAGCGTCTATGGCTTTTTGCAAAACTTCGATAATGGCGGGGTGGAGGGCTTCTATTTGTTGGGGGGTTAATTCTTTACAAGTGGCAGTGGGTCTAATGCCGCTGACAAATAATACTTCGTCGGCGTAGATATTGCCCAATCCTGCCACTAACCCTTGATCTAAAAGGGCGGTTTTGATAGCTCGCTGTCGTTTCTGGAGTTGTTTGGTTAAGTATTCTAGGGAAAAATCGGAGGAAAAGGGTTCGGGTCCTAATTCCATAAGACCTGTAATAATGCTGGATATTTCTACTTCTGGCGGTACCCACCAGAGTTTGCCGAAGGTGCGTATATCGACGAAGCGCAGTTCTTGGGAGCTAGATAAAAATAAGCGGACTCGGGTATGCTTTTGTAAAGCTTCTTCTTTGTCTAACCATAAAAGCTGTCCCGTCATGCGCAGGTGAACTCCCAACCAACCGCCGGGAGTTTTATCGTTGGGGTGGCGCAGTTCGGCTAGTAAGTATTTACCGCGTCTGTGCCAGCGGGCGATCGCTACTCCTTTAAGTCCGGTTAAAAATTCAGCAACAGAATGTGGGTAGGCAATGGTGCGCTCTAGCAACACTTCCCCACCCACTATTTTTAGTCCCAGGGTTTTTTGTTCTAACCCTCGTCTTACTGTTTCTACTTCTGGTAGTTCTGGCATTAATAATTCACCCTAGAGAGCTGCAAACGGGAGCAAGTCAGTTTTGTAATTTTTCTCTCTCGATAATTTCATACTCTTACTCTTACTCTTACTCTTACTCAAAAAAGACGCTTTTCTTGAGTGTGAGTCACTCGTCATCGTCACTCGTCATGAGAAAATAAATATGCAAAGGTGACTTGCTCCCGCTGCAAACCTTATTCTCAGAAACCCGGTTTTTTGAAAAAACCGGGTTTCTTGAGCGAGTCTTTCCCCATTCCCAAAAACTAGAAATTTTCCCGCTGACCGTTGCGGAAGGTACCGGGGAAGCGCTTGCCGTCTTCGATAATAGTACCGACGCCGTGGGGCACGCCGCCGCGCAATTCTCCTTCGTAGCGGATGCCGTTAGGATAAGTACAGGTTCCTTCGCCGTCGAGGTTTTGGTTAAAAAATATTCCTTGACAGCGGGTATCGTCTGCCCGGCTAAAAGTACCTGCGCCCAGGGGTTGACCGCCGAGAAATTCTCCTTCGTAGCGATCGCCGTTCGCAAAGCTAAATACTCCCCGACCGGTGGGGGTGCCTACTTTGCGGGTGGTGTCGAACTGTCCTTGATAGCGATCGCCGTTAGCGAAAATGGCGGTGCCTGTTGTTATCTTACCGTCCCGGAAAACTCCCGTCACCCTGGCATCGCTAGAAAAGATGTAAGTTCCTTGACCGTTGGGAACTCCGTTCCTAAACCCTCCTTCGTAGCGATCGCCTCCAGAATATATGTAAATTCCTTCTCCGTTCGGCAAACCGTCAACAAAATCACCTATGTATCTATCTCCATTATCATAATCGCACCTCACGCTACCCGTAGGAACGGGAGGCACGCAACTGCCGCTATTAGCTTGCGCTCTTGCCACTATAGGTAAAGTCATTCCCAAGCAGGAAGCAGCTAACAATGTAATTCCTAGTTTCTTAATCAAATGAGTCATTTTATCACCCTTTTTTTGCTTAAAGTAAAGACATTTTATCGCTAATCTTCTCACTATTAATTTTCAGCAGGTTTGCCATTCCTAAAGGAGCCGGGAAAGCGCCTGCCATTGGCATCGATAAGTACCCCTACTCCGTGGGGTACGCCGTTGCGCAATTCTCCTTGATAGCGCAGGCCGTTAGGGAAGGTGCAGGTAGCTTTGCCGTCGAGTTCCAAGTTAAAGAAGTCTCCCTCGCAGCGGCTGCCATCCACGCGAGTTAATACTCCGTCTCCCAAAGGACCGCCTGCAAAGAAAGTAGTGCTGAAGCGATCGCCGTTAGCATAGATAAACTCTCCGGGGCCGTGGGGCTGAGATCTCGTAACGCCACTGTCGATATTCGTCACCAAGCGGAACTCTCCCACATAGCGATCGCCGTTAGTAAAAGTCACCGTTCCAGAAGTAATACTGCCGTCCTCAAAGACCCCTTGAACTCTGGCATCGTCGCTGAAGATAAAAGTCCCCCGACCGTTTGGCAAGCCGTTGCGAAACTCTCCCTCATAGCGATCGCGATTCGCGTAAGTGTATATTCCGGTTCCTTCCGGTCTGCCGTTAACGAACTCTCCCTCGTAGCGATCGGCCTGCCTTTCGCCGTCGTTATAAACGCATTTGACAAAACCATCGGGGAGGCCGCCTTCGCAATAGGGAGGTATTGCCGGCGCTCCTTCTCCTTCTTGGGCTCTAATTAGTTGAACGTTAACCAAGAAAGCCAGCGTTAGAGCCCCCGTAGCAGTTAATAGTGCTGATTTTTTCATAATTTCTACCTACTGAAAACTGCAAGCTGCTTCTTTTATTCTACCGCCGGTTCTTCGCCGACGACCTTGCGTATTTCTACGTCGTTTTCTTCCAAAATTACGATCGCTTCTCCATTCTCAAAATTCACTCGTTTTACCAAAACCTTACCACCTGCAACCCGCTGTCCGACCTTTACATATCGGCTGGTTGCCTCGTTAGGCGCTTCGATAATTACCTGTTTCTCGTTCCCCACTTCCACGACACCAGTTACTATTACCCCCTCAGCCAGAGCTGTCGAAGGTGGCGGTGGCGGTGGTGGTGGTGCTTCTTCTCCTCCACCTGCTACAGGTTCGGGGGGTCTTGCACTGGGGTGTTGAGGTGGTGGAGTTTGCACGGGGAGTTCGGGTAGATTTGGTACTCCTCTTGGAGCTATGGCGATGGGGGGTATTTCTGGCATTTTTTCTGCGGGCCCTTCTCCTATGCTCCTAGCCAGACTGGGAGCTTGCAAATTTGTTGGAATTTGAGGCAGTTGGCCTAATTGTCTCGGTCCCCCTGCATCAGGAGTCGAAGGAATATTTCTTCCCCCCTGCCTCCCATTCCCACCTCCTACTCCTAATTGAGGAGGACTTGTTAGCTCCGGTACTTGTGGGAGTTGGGGGACTTGCCCGCTTGCCAATTCGGGAATTTGCCCTTCTTTCCTATTTACTTTCGGGTCTGTTTGTTGGCCTGGCTGTCTTGTCGTTCCTGGGCCTGGCTGTCTTGTCGTTCCTGGGCCTGGCTGTCTTGTCGTTCCCCCGTCTGGCTGTCTCCTGTCTCCTCCTCCACCGTTAGGTAAAGTAGGGGGCTGCGGGCCACCCAATTGAGGAGGGGAACTTATTTGTGGGAGGGAGGGCAGTTGGGGCACTCGCTGTCTGGGCAGTTGCGTCACCACCACCGGTCCGTCTGTTAGTGTCTCTCCCGTCGGGTCGTCTGGTTCTGGGGGTGGCGGTACGGGGATATCTACAGCAAATGGGTCTCTCCCTTGGCCTGCTTCAGAGGGAGCTTGGCCCCCTACTTCTTGTTCTAAGCGGGACACCCTTTCCTCGGGGTTGCTGGACTGAATTAAGGCAGGTGCCCCGGGTGGTTTTTGAGGGACATCTGGGGAAGCGAAGGGCTCCGGTGTCGGACTTGGACTGGGAGAGGCCGGAGTTTGAGCTGTTGGAGAGGGAGAACTTTCTGGCGTTGCCTCTTCTTCTCCCGCTCCTCCCAAGAACGGCAAGGAGTCGCACCCCACGATGGACAAAGCTAGAATTGCCGCAGCGGTCGTAGATAAAAGTTTGCGCATTGCCTGGATTTTTTTTTGGTTATTTTACTTAATTTTTGCTACTCTTACGCAGAGCGATCGCCCTTTTTTTTCTTGATATTTGCCTTTTATGAATAGCATTTTCTAAAATCTATTTGTAGCAACCTTTACTTCAATCTGATTTTTAATTAAAATAAGACTAGAGAGCCGGTCAAGTATTCTCAGAAACCAGGTTTTTTGGTATCTTAGAAACCCGGTTTTTTAGAAAAACCGGGTTTCACAGGCTGACTCTCTAGGTAATTACTCGAATTGCTACCAAATCTTATTCAACTATAGTATGGTTGCCATAGATTTTTGGATTTTAGCCAAGGGAGGAATCAAATAATTAAATCCTTCTGGATTTTTGATATTTTCGCCTCGGGCGGTTGAAATAAGCAAACAAGAAATAAGCAAACAAGCCTGGGCTAACCTATTTTAGGGCAAAATCAAATCGATCGCCCTCAAATAACGAAGTAAATTAAAAGGTAACTTAGCATGACACAAAAACCTGTATCTCCATTAGTATTAATTATTTTAGACGGTTGGGGTTATCGAGAACAAACTGATGGTAACGCGATCGCCGCCGGCAACACCCCAGTAATGGATAGCCTCTGGCAAGCCTACCCCAGAACCTTAATTAGGGCCTCGGGTAAAGCAGTGGGCCTCCCAGAAGGCCAAATGGGCAACTCGGAAGTAGGCCACATTAACATCGGGGCCGGACGGATCGTACCGCAAGAACTGGTCCGCATTTCTGACGCGGTGGAAGATGGCTCTATTTTGGAAAATAAAGCTCTCTTGCAAGTTTGCCAAGATGTCAAAGAACGCAACAGCAAACTACATTTAATTGGCCTTTGTTCCGATGGCGGCGTTCATTCCCACATCGACCACCTCATCGGTTTGTTGAAACTTGCCAAGGAACAGGGTATCTCCGAAGTTTGCATCCACGCCATAACCGATGGCCGGGATACCAACCCCAAGGCCGGGGTACAAATGCTCAAACAGATTCAATACAATATCGATGGCCTGGGGGTAGGTCGCATCGCTACTGTCAGCGGTCGCTATTATGCGATGGATCGGGATAAGCGCTGGGACCGGGTCAAACAAGCTTACGATTTAATGACCTCAGACGGCGAGCCGGTGGGTATTTCTGCTGAAGAATTTTTGCAAAATTCTTATGCAGAGAATATTACCGATGAGTTTGTCATCCCCACTAGGGTTGCTCCGGGCAGCGTGGCGGCGGGGGATGGGGTTATCTTTTTTAATTTCCGTCCAGATCGCGCCCGGGAATTGAGTCAAGCTTTCGTTTCTCCAGATTTTAACGGTTTCGAACGGGAGCAAATTCTGCCTTTGGCTTACGCCACTTTTACTCAATACGACCCAAATTTGCCGGTGTTGGTGGCCTTTGAACCTCAAAACCTGACGAATATTTTGGCTGAGGTTATTGCTAACCACGGTTTGCGCCAGTTGCGGATTGCCGAAACTGAGAAGTACGCTCATGTGACTTATTTCTTTAATGGCGGTTTGGAACAGCCGGTGGAAGGGGAAGACCGGGAGTTGGTACAAAGTCCGATGGTTCCTACCTACGATAGCGCTCCAGAAATGTCGGCCTGGGAGGTGACGGATGTGGCGATCGCTGGTATAGAAAAGGGTATCTATTCTCTGGTGGTGATTAATTACGCTAACCCGGATATGGTCGGTCACACGGGAGTGATGGATGCCGCAGTTCGCGCCGTGGAAACGGTGGATAGCTGTCTGGGAGAGCTTTTGGCGAGTATTAGCAAGGCAGGGGGAACGGCGATTATTATTGCGGACCACGGTAATGTAGAATATATGTGGGACGAACAGGGCAATCCCTGGACGGCTCATACTACTAATCTGGTGCCTTTTATTTTGATTGAGGGCGAGGGTTTGAAGATTCCCGGACACGGTACCGAGGTGTCTTTGCGCGAAGACGGTCGTTTGTGCGATATTGCACCGACGATTTTGGAAATCTTAGGTTTGCCCCAACCTCCAGAGATGACGGGGCGATCGACGATCGAAAAGTCGGGCATGGATGTCAAAAAAAATCGCACTCCAGTGGGTGTTGGTTTATAAGAATAGGAAACGGGGAACGGTAAATTCCCCATTCCCTATTCCCTAAATTCCCTATTACCTATTCCCTATTCCCTTTCCCAATTTAAAAAACAACAAAAAACAACTGAGGATTAACTATGAACGTGACTCAACTTTTAGAAATTATCTGGGCAGCTTCTGCAGTTGGCATTATTATTTTCGTATTGCTACACAGTCCCAAAGGCGACGGCATCGGCGGTATTGGCGGACAGGCGCAGTTATTTTCTAGCGCTAAAAGTGCTGAGGTAACTCTCAACCGCATTACTTGGACTTTCTGCGTTTTGTTTATGGGTTTAACCGTGATTTTAAGTGCCGGTTGGTTGGGATAGTTGTCGGCAAGAGGCAAGAGTAGGCAAGAGGCAAGAGGCAAGAGGCAAGAAGAAAGGCAAGAGGCAAGAGGCAAGAGGCAAAAGTAAGAGGTTGATTTTTGGGGAACGGGCGATATGTCCGTTCCCTATTGTTTTGTGGGAATGGTTAGCAGGGGATGTTGTAGCGGACGATCGCGGATGGGTTGTTGGTGGGGAATGGGCGAATAGTTAGCATTAGTATCTCAGAAACCCGGTTTTTTGAAAAAACCGGGTTTCTGGCGGGGATTGTCCGCAGGGAGGGGGGATGGGCACTTGTTAAGTTACTGGTTCCATCGATCGCCCCCCCGTGGCAATCTCACAGGGCAATCTCACAGGAGGTGGAGCGAAACGGAACCCAAACTATTACCTATTACCTATTTTTCAGCGACAACAATCTGGCGGTGTTATCGATGACGAAAAACAGGCTTTCTTGATTCAAGTCGCGCAAGATTAACTCCAAAAAGCCTATCAATGCGGAGAGGTTGGCTAAAAATTCGGCGGCTGTCATCCATGCTTCCAGTTCGATAACCGGTTCGCTGACGTATTCGTTGCCGTCGGTTTTGTAACTGCCGGAGAACAGTTTGGCAGTTGCGCCGCCGCCGGTTTCGGTTAATAGTTGGTTGCCCAATTCGGCGTAGGCTAAGGTATTGCACGGTATATCGACGTTAACCGTGCTGGGAATGACTACGCGAAGGTGGTGGGGCATGACTTTTTTGATTTCTAGGGATGAGGGGGCGATCGCTTTCTCGAAACTGCCCATTAAGTCTGCTGCTGGTGCTTTTACCAGAGAGGCGGGGTTTGCTTGCTGAATGATTCTGGTAAGTGGGGCAAGAATGTTGCTGCATTTTTCGAGGGTTAGTTTGATGATTTCCATTGTCGTTCCTCCTGGGAAGGTTTTAGGGACTTACAGAAAAAAGTCTGTGGTTGTCATTGCGAGGCGGCGGTATAGCGCGTAAACCTCGATGGGAAAGAGTCAAGACAGCCGAAGCAATCTCTACCAGTCCCTTGTTTTTGTTCTTATTAAAGTTATCGGTTGAAATCTGAAAAATTTTGCATGGGGGAGGTAAAGTTTTTTTGGACGGCGGAATAGGATGTTGGGTTTTGTGGTTTTACTTGGGGAGGTTGTAGGCGAAATGCTCTTGCAGGTATTTGTGCAGAAACCGATAACCGCCACCGACGCGCTGTAACAATCTTCTCTCGGTGGCGTAGTCGAGGAAGCGGGCATAGTTCCAGGGGGTTTTACCTGTGAAGTAAAGGACCAGACGGAGGCTGAAGTGCTGAATGCTTGCTCCACCGCCGCCAGCTAGCCCTCCAAATATTCCACCGATTATCCCAGAGGCTATTATCCCTAAAACGGGCAAATTGTTTAACCAACCAACTAAGCAACCCACAAAGGTTAATGATGCTCCAAAAATACCTACGTCTTTAAACGACTTCATAATATTTTGGCTGGAAGATGTGCGTTTTTCTATGTCTGGTGCAGTAATGATAATTTTGTTAATCATTACTAAAGCAGTTCCCAACAAAATGCCATACAGTAAACCAGATCTTAAAGACTCGATTAAAATTTCGCCTAAGCTGCTGGCTATGTTGATTCCATAAAAAAAGCGTACAGACATTTCAAACGCTAGAAGACCGATTACGCTTATTAAAATAGTAGAAGTCATGGCTAGTCTTAGCCTGTATAGAAATGCTGCTATTGAGTATTTTATTGTTGCTGACGGGTGTATGCGAACGCGGACTTTCATCGTAACCATTGTGCATACTAAACCTCCTATGGGGAAACCCACGATCGACCAAAGCAGTCCCAAGAAAATATCTCCCAGTAGCAAACCAAACATTAATCCGGCTATGCCAGCGAGCATCCCGGTTATGATAAAAATTGATGTAAAATACATCCTTTTTTGCCATACTCCTAGCAAGAAATCGGGCTGCATATTATCAATAAAAAACTCCGTCTGCGACTCCCTTTCCATCTGTTCTGCCAACCAAATCAGCCAAAACTTTACTTGTTTGCTTTTAGGCGCTTCTTTCTCCTCAACATACGCCTGACTTTTAATTTTCCTGTTCAGCATCTTGACCGCATACTCATCTAATAAGTAAGTCAACCGTTCTTCCGCTGACGTCAACTGCTGCATCTTTGATGCCGAAACGTCAGCTACAATTGTTATTCTTAACCACAAAGGTACTCGCACCAAAGTTAACCACCGCTCGTCATTGGCGATCGCTTCCCACAAATCAGCGCGATCGAACTGCTTTAGATAACCCCGAATCTGCTCGTCGCTTAAAGGGAGCAAACGCACGGCACCATTTAACGACAACTGACTTTCATACTTCTCATATTCTTCTATCCGACTGCATACCAGCAAGGCGGGCGGACTATATTCGCCTTCCAACCAGGTGTTAATCGCTTCCACGCAAGACTCCTGTCGCTCTAACTCCAACTCATCCAAACCATCCAACATCGGCAAGATTTTCTCGTTCGCTAACCACTGTCTGGCAATATCCTTGCGCACCCCCTTAGTTTTTAACTGTTCGACCAACCAATCAATCATCGACTGCTTATCATCCCTCCAAGTAGAAAGGTTAAACAACCCAGGCATGGGCTGATTAATATCTGTCAGAGCGCGATCGATTAACTCCCGCGCCAACTCTAACATCGTCGTCGTTTTACCAGCACCAGCCGTGCCTAAAATTAGTAACTTCCCCTTCACCCGTTCATCAAATACTTCTGAGATGTCCGTATATGGGGGCAACCGTTCTTCGTCGCTGCCGATTAGCACATCCAGATCCCACGGTCGTTTTACCTGTTGGGGTTGGGACTCCTTGTTCAGATTAATCAGGGCGCTCAACTGCCTGTGCAGCGATGCAGATAAGCGATTGTCAACTTCATATTTGACATTTTCTAAAAATTTTAGACAGTTAGACTCCTGGCGACTTAACTCGCGTTTCTCACTCCAGTCGGCACCGCCTATTCTGCCCCCACTCCTGCCCCGCAGTTGATTCCAAGTGGGGGGCTCTTGAGTGCCGTTATGAATTGCCACAGGTAAACCCGTCACCCCCGCAAGTTCCTTTTTTAACTCTGGGTGCAATTCCTCCAACCTCTTCCGCGCTGCCCACATCGCCCGATAAATCGACTCACCGGCTTTGTTGGTAAATTCATCTAAGAAATAGTTCAACAACAAAGAAGCAGTTTTATTAGGTACCGGCTCTCGCCAAACAATAACCGTAATCCCCAACTCCTTTAATTGCTCCGCCAAACCCAAACCATCGCAAGAGTTAAAAATTGCCAGTTTTAATCCCAGTCGCTTTGCCTCCTTCAGAGTTTCTTTGATTTCTTGAAAGTCTAAAAATTCATTGGGGTTGAGGTGAATAACACCCGTCTCCCCATCTAATCTGGTATCGCTATGACCTGTAAAAATTAAAATATCCCAACGGCTTTGCCAAAGTTTTTTAAAATCGGCACGAGTAAGCTTTTTGCCATCGGCATCTGGCAAAAATACAGGTTTCGCACGCCTAAGCCGTAAATTTTCAATCAGTTCTTTATCTTTAGTTAAATCGATACCCGTATCGTCCCCAAGAATACCTAATATTTTTACCGATTTACTTTTAACCTCCGTTGGAGTTTCTGGAGAGTCTGAGTTAACCTGATGCAAGCTCAAAAAATTATTTACCTGGTAAGAGTTGAATAAATCCCAGGATTCAAAATGTAATTGATGCAGTAAATATTTAATTTTCGGGTCGTTGACTTGTTGCGTATTTACTTCTAATAATATGGTTTGATTATCGGCGCTTTCTTTAGAATTAAGAATCTCTTTTAACTTGTAAATAATAGGTAAAGTATTGAGCCAATTATTAATTGCTGTACTTAATTCTTGATAATATTTTTCGCAATCCACTACAGAAAACTGGGTTTGATAAGTCTTTTTAAATCCACGAGCTTCCACCCCTACCAAACCGCGATATTCTTTTTGCCACTTTTGATATGTCGGCGGCAATTCTGGCGCTGGAGGTAGATCGCAATTCAACTCTTGCCCGTTCCCTCCGTTTGGGCGGACTTCAATAACACTATCAGGGAATCCCTGCCGAAAATTCCCATCTCCCAGTTTGAGAACTAACTTTGTTTTCATGGCTTTAACTTGAGCGGCAGGTTTTTGTATCAAAAGGTCATCGATGACTCCCAGAAGCTCATCGATGACTCTCCAAAGGTCACGATCTGAGTCTGGGAAGCCCATCGATGACTCTCAGACAGTCATTATAACATGACTTAAATTACCAGATTGTTTGAATTTCAGTTAACCGTTGAATCTGGAGATCCCGAGTCACCAAAGGTAGATTTAAGTAGAGCGCTGTTGCCGCAATAATTCTATCTGGCATCTCTGGAACAACATTGCGAGGAATCTGCCCTACAGTACGAGCGATCGCCAAATTTAAAGGAACTATCTCTAAAGCGCTATCGGGATTAGAAAAAGCATCAACTAATAGGGTTAAAGCTTCTTCTGGCAACCGAGATCGTTCCACTAAATAAGCAATTTCAACGACTGAAATGGCAGAAACATAAATGCAATTTTGCTCGGAAACAGCAGTATTTAAAGCCGAAGCTGCTGTTTCGGATAATTTTTTAGACTGGTTTAGATACCAGATAATTGTATGAGTATCTGCGATAACTGCTGTCATTAAAAATCATCCCTTGGAAAATTTGCCCACATTTCTTGCCTCGCTTGACTAATGTCCTCTTCGCTAATATCGATATCTAAATTAGCCCAGAGTCCCTTAACATCAATCCGAGGTCGCTTAGAGGTTGTTTTATGCTGTAAAAAATCAGCAAAATCTAAAAGTTCTTGCTGCTGGTGGGGGGGCAAACTTCGCAATCTTTCTAAAACTGCTTGCTCCAAATTTGTCATCTCTATCCTCTGAAAAATTAATTACCAATAACTAGGATAGCGCAATTTGCTATAGCAATCCTAAACAGGTTGTGAAAAATCAAAAAATGGATAAAGTTAGACGCGAATCATTTAGGATTGCTATATAAATAGAATTGCTACGCTCAAACCACAAACTCTTCAGTAATGACCTCGCCCTCAAGGGATACCTCCACTCGGAAAGTGCGACCAGGAAGCTCGCTAAATCCTAACTGCACGAACTTCGCTCCTTCCCTCGCTACTTCCTCACCGCCGTCTGATTCTAACTCTACCCGCAGTTTTAAACCCACTGGTAAAAGCTCCTCTCCAATGGGGCGAACTTGCGCTATAACCTTTGTTTCTCTATCGGTATATGGCTCAATGGCGATCGCCAAAGCCACCTTTTCCCCATTTAACCGATAGCCAAAATCGAGAATTTTTCCCCGTTCTATTTTTATAGGGGCAGAACCACTTCTTGCGTTTCCCCATTTCGCCCGTCCCCACTTAGGATTTAATATTTGTTCCAGTGGCAACCACAATTCCTCGAACTGCCCAGCAAACCAATTGCTCAAAGTAGCCGATACAGTTGGCCCCGGTTCTACACCCGTCACCGACGACACCCGCCACTCATACAACTGTCGCCGCAAATTATCCTTAGCCATCAGCGCCCCCCACAGAGGAAAAGCTACCTCAGAATCATCTATCGGTTGCGAGTCCGTCACTAACAACCTGGGAGAATAACTGCGAGGCGATCGCAAAACCCGAGATATCTCCTCAAACTCCGTATAACTCAAACTGGGAAGAGCAGCAACCTCTACTTTTTCCTCAGTCCGAAAGTGACAGGCCGCCCACATCACCGTTAAATCCGCAATTAACAACTCTCCATCCAAACAATAATTGCGCAAAACCGGGTCATATTCTGCCTTTTCCTTGAGAGTTTTATGAGAAGTAAAACCCCAAACCCTCAACCAATTTTGCTCCAAATTAACCTGGACTCCCAAATAATAATCCGCCACCCACTCTGGAAGATCCACCCACTCTTGAGGCACGCACAATTCATCCGTATCTATTGCCTCTTGGGGAATCAAAACCAAGCGAGTATTGCCAATAGTTAAAGCACTACCATTAACAAACTCCCAAACAGTCGGCAAATCCTCAACATTAGGCCAAACATTCGGCGTTTCTTCAATAGGCGCTTCGGTATTCAACCAAGTAAAAAACCGATTCAAGACCAAACAATTAATTAAGCCATGACGGCGGGCGACATCGTAGGAATAAACCTCCGGTTTTTTGGATGCCGCTTCTATATCTTCGGGCGAAATTTCCAGAAACAATTGTTCCGGGTAAATAGTCGTAAAAGTTTCGATTAAACTAGACATTTTTCTTACCTCAATTAACGAAGGTTTGCTAAATAACTACCAACTACCAACCACTGCTCAACCAACTCGCTAATTTTTTCCTTTAAAGGTTCGCAAGTCGCCAAAGATTGTTCTAACTTTTCTTGCGCCCAATCTAACAGCACCTTCTCTAAATTGCCAACTGCTCCAGGAATTTTATCTTCAACTTCTGCCACATTTAGTTGTAACTTTTCGGCAATCTTTTCGGGATCCTGCTGTTGGGCAAACCGCAACTCCAACAATTGCGGAGAAGGAAACTCTAACTGCAGCCATCCCCGCTCTAATTGCTGGTAAATTAACGAGGAAAAGTGGCTTTCGCGAGTTGTCCAAACTTCATTAATCGATTGAAATGTTTGTCTGTCCAGTTTTTTTACGGCGCGTAACTCCGCCGCCCTTTGGCTCATTCCCAACTTTTCCAGTTGTTCTATTAGCCAGTCTTTTTTAATACCATTAAGCCTACGGCTAATAGTTGCTTGGTCGCATTCAAACAGAGGAGCTATTGCTGTTGTAGTCAGTTCAAAACCCGAAGCTAAAATTAGCAAGCGATATTTGTTATCGTCTAACTTAGGGAAGAACTCATTAAAGCTATTTTCAAAGTCGATACTGGCAGCCCGATAAAAATTAATATCCGCAGCATCGCTCTCGTAATTGTACCGTTCGTCAGCGGTTTTATCCAGCAAAGTTTCCCCAGTTTCGCCATCCCATTCTAAAGCAGCATCAAAACTAACTTCGTACCGATAATTATCTTCGTACAAAGCCTTAATGCACTCTTCTAACCATTGGGAAATTTTCTGGCTATCCACCTGCAAATTGTCATTTTTTAACTTAGAAGATTTCCTCCTCAAACGACAGTACAAATCCGCCATTATTTCTAGCTGTTCTTGCGTCGGTTTTTCGTGTTTTTCTCCTTTACCAGGAGCGTAAACTTCATCGAAGCATTTCCAAGCTAAAACACGGCGTTCCACTTCTAAATTGGAAGAGCCAAAAGCTTCTAAAGCTTCCTTAAGTTGCTTGCCTTTACTGCCAGCGAGCTTTTTTAAAACCCAATATTTTTTAGCCTTCCTCAAATTCCTTTGTTTGTCCTTCAAACAAAGGGACTTAAAAAGCTTCTCTTGAATTTTACTTTTCATCCTCATATTGGCAAAAGCGCCAACCATATATTTGTTGCTTTTGTACCCTTGAAAAAACTTAGCAGGTTCGCAAGCAACGAGCAATCCTATTTGGAAGACATCCGCAAAACTATGTTGATAACCCGATAGAGTTTCCAACTTACGGTGCAATTTGCGAGACTGGGCAAACGCTATTCTACTTAAATAAGCAGTCAAATGCTCCCCCGCCAGTTTGTCAGACTGGTGGCGGCATTGTTGAATAAAAATCCTCAAAGCTGCCTCCAGGGTCAAGTCTGGTTGAGACTTCCGCAACTTTTCCAAATTCCGCTTGAGATGCGGTTGCGTTTTCCACTTCCAACTTGCCAGGTCGAAAAGACTGCAAAGCTGCGACATTAGATTTTGGTCCATCGATTTTGCTCCTTTGGCCAAAACGCCAGAATGGGACCGCGACAATTAATGGGCCACTATTGGGCCAATTAAAAATCATCCTTTCTATTTAACTGAACAGTAGGGTTTTTAAATTTTATGCATCGACAAGGGAAATTTTTTTTAAAACTCCCACCACAAGGCCAGTTTTTGAGAAAAGGAGGATTAAGAAACCGGGTTTTTGGCATATTCCCGGTTTCACGCGGGGACTGTCATTGCGAGGGGGGACGGGCACTCGTTAAGTTACTGGTTCCATAGTTCGCCCCCCCCGTGGCAATTTCAAAGCGGACCTAGACTAACTCTAGGGTTCTTAGTTCTGGCAGGGGTTTACCTATTTCTTGGTAGGCATATACTAAATCTTCTAAAACCTCCTTAGCGTTTTCCAGTGCTTCCTCGTAAGTATCGCCGTGGGTTCGAGCGTATTTTCCCCACTCTGGCAAACTGGCAATATAGGTTCTATCTTCTTCTGACCATTGAATTAAAATGCTATATTTCATTATTCGTCTCCTTCTTGTAAGCGCTCTAGTTCTTCTAGTGCTGTTATTACATCTTGTTCCTGATAACGTTTGGCATCGCTGCCGTCTTTCCCAGAGACGATAACAGGTTTTGCCAGGAGTGGGTGAAGCCAGTAGGAATGACTGCCCTTGCCGCGTTTGGGCAAAAGCACAAATCCTGCCTTTTGCAACATCTTTTTCAATTCTCTAACTTTTTTAGGCATTTTTTGTCATAAACTTTGTTCGCAGCAATTAAACTGCGATCGTTTAGCTGTCTATTATAAGCGAATCTGTAGGTTGTCTTGAATCATAATGGTTTTAATTCAATGTTACCCCTAACAGTTTACCCCCAACTTCTGCAAATTGTCAATAGAGAACAGGCAAGATGCCTGTTCTACGGGTAACAGGCAAGATGCCTGTTCTACGGTTCCTCGTACTCCCCGCCCAACGCTTCTACAATCGTCCGAGTATTCGCCACCAACATCTTAATATAACTATCCCCCGCGCTCCCCGGCGCCCCAATGGAATCGGAATATAACTCCTCCGGGGCCAACTTAACCCCCGCTTCCTCCGCAACAGTTTTAATCAATTGGGGATTAATCGTCGTCTCCGCAAAAATCGCCGGCACCCCCGTCCTCTTAATCTCCTCCGCCAAATCCCTCACCGTCTTCGCACTCGGTTGTTCCTCCGTACTGATACCGATTAACGTTCCCGTCACCGTCAACCCGTAAGCGTTCGCGTAATATTGGAAAGCATCGTGAGTCGTTACCAACCGCCGCTTCTCTGCCGGAATAGTCGCAATTTGCCTCTCGATCCACTCATCCACTCCCTGCAACTCCTTCGCCACTCGCGCCGCATTTTCCATAAACTCCTCCGTGTCTTCTGGCGATAACTCGATTAAAGCATCCCTAATCGCATTTACCATCGCTACCCCATTCTCCGCGCTGCCCCAAACGTGCGGATCCGGCACGATTTCTCCCTCCTTATCAAACGGCAAGGGCTCCACCCGTTCCCCCACCGCTACCTTTTTGGCATTGACACCCGCCGCGTTCATCAATTTAATTAACCCCGG
The DNA here is from genome assembly GCA_964619285.1 of uncultured bacterium. Lineage (GTDB taxonomy): Bacteria > Cyanobacteriota > Cyanobacteriia > Cyanobacteriales > Microcoleaceae > CALKCV01. Next base: position 20,091 of record CAZUCT010000113.1, read on the forward strand.
TTCCAGATTGTAACCGTTATACAAAATTAAAGCCGCTTCCTCAAAAGCAACGCTATCCATCGGCACCGGTTCGTAAACGTGAGGATCTGCCCCCGGTTGGAGGATGCCTTGGTGGTCGATTTCGTCCCCGCCAATGGTCTCCGTTAAATCCGCGATGATGGTGCTGGTGGATACGACTTTCGGTCTGTTATCCATCCGTTCGGCGATCGTTTCTGGAGACTGCCCCCCGCATCCACCAATTAACAATCCCGCTAGGAGAGCGATCGCCCCCCGCAATTTGCCCTTATGGTTCGTAGAACAGGCATCCTGCCTGTGAGTAAAAATGCTCATGTCGGTAATTTTTTTGTAACTTCCTTGACATCTTTTCATATTTCTTTCATAATTTAGATGGAATCTCTAAAATTAGCAAGAGGAGAAAAGGACATGAAGAGCGTCGGACCAATCACCGTAAGCCATTTAGGGGCCAGTTACCGCACCGTCGAGGCCCTGCGGGACATCACCCTCAGACTCCAACCGGGACGAGTCACCGGCATTATTGGCCCCAACGGAGCGGGTAAAAGTACCTTATTAAAAGGAATGTTGGGGTTAATTCCCATTAGTGGAGGGGCGGCGATGTACGAGGACCGACCTTTGCACGATCGCCTAGAAATAGTGGCCTACGTTCCCCAGCGATCGCAAATCGACTGGACCTACCCCGCCACCGTCTGGGATGTGGTAATGATGGGGCGAGTGAAAAAAACAGGTTGGTTTCGTCGCTTTTCCAACCTCAGTCGCCGCATCGCCACCGACGCTTTGGAAAGGGTAGGAATGATAGAATATCGCGATCGCCCCATCGGTCAACTTTCCGGCGGACAACAACAACGAGTATTTTTAGCCAGATCTTTAGCTCAAGAAGCAGAAATTTTCTGTTTTGACGAACCCTTTGTCGGGGTGGATAAAAAAACCGAAAGTATTATTTTTAAAATCTTTAGAGAATTGGCAACCTTGGGAAAAATTGTAGTTGTAGTCAACCACGATTTAGGGGAATCTATTACTAACTTTGACGATTTAATTTTGCTCGATAAAGAATTAATTGCCACGGGAAAAAGAGAAGCTGTTTTAACAGAAGAAAACCTCTACCGCGCCTACGGAGGAAAAGTTATCTTTTTTTCAGACCCCAGAAGAGAATTAGCGGCCTGAGTTCGTAGTAACGACTTCAGTCGTAAACCGCAAGTTCGTAGTAACGACTTCAGTCGTAAATCGCAAGTTCGTAGTAACGACTTCAGTCGTAAATCGCAAGTTCGTA
>CAZUCT010000114.1:0-21354 GCA_964619285.1 uncultured bacterium
CGCATCCGTCGGCCTTCCATAACAGATTTTTTTCTATTTTGACTTTAGGGACTTCCAAAAACTAAAATTACTCCATAATAATAGTAAGTAGGTATGCAAAAATATTTACATAAAAATTGACCCGTAGAACAGGCATCTTGCCTGTTCGATGTCTAATTAATTTTGCACAGGTACTTATTGTTGGGTTCCACGGAGGTCCGCACAACCTACGGGGAGTTATTTAGATTTTTCTGGCCCAGAAACCCGGTTTTTCGCAAAAACCGGGTTTCTTGGCCGGCGGGTCGCATCCGTCGGCTAACTCTGCATCAATTTCTGCCCTTTTTTGTGCTGCTAATTCTCGTTTTAAAGCCTTAACAATTAGTTCGTTGACACTACCAAATTTTCCATTTTTTACAGCCCGTTCGCTTTCTGCTAAAATTTGTGATGGCAGCGCCACTTCCTTGAGAATAATTAATCCCTCCATAACCAATAGCTCCTTATTTATTCTCAACTCTAACTTACTACAAATAAAATATTTATGTCAAGCGATCGCTCCTCTTTTTCAATCTCATACTCAATTGTAAGGTGCGCGTTGCGCACCCTACGAATACTCAATTTTTCACTATAGTTGATAAATTTCATCTTTCATTAACCAGTCGCTCCTTGTTTATTTTAAACCCTAATTTACCACAAGCTACACATTTATGTTAAGCGATCGCTCCTCTTTTCCAATCTCATACTCATACTCATACTCTTACTCATACTCAATTATATTGTTAAAAGAACCCAAAATTGACAATTGACTGCTCAATTATCGCCATCAACTGCTAAAATAACACCGAAGTTATTCTAACTCAAACACCATGCAAATACCCCCTAACCATACCTCCCTGGCGGCAACCCTCCGCCACCGACGAGAAAAACTCGCACAATTCATCAATTTTCCCGCCATCCTTTGGTCTGGCGGTCGCTCTCCGCGCAACTTCCCCGCCAATACTTTCCCCTTCCGCCCTAGCAGTCACTTTCTCTACTTTGCCGGTCTCCCACTCGAAGATGCCGCTATTTATTTGGAAGGAGGAAAGTTGACATTATATATGGATAACCCGCCCCCCGGTAGCGCCCTCTGGCATGGGGAAATGCCGGCGCGCGATCGCCTCGCAGAAATTATCGGTGCCGATGCCGCTTTTCCCCTGGCAAAATTATCATCCCGCGCCCCCAATAGCGCCACTATTTCCGTACAACATCCCCCCACTCAAACCGTCCAATCAAATATTCTCAACCGCCAGCTTTTTCCTGCTAGCGAACCGGCAGGAATTGACCTCCAATTAACTAAAGCAATCATCGCCTTAAGACTCTCCCACGACGAAGCCGCTTTAACAGAATTAAAACAAGCCGCAAAAGTAACTGTAAAAGCTCATAAAGCAGGTATGGCGGCGACGCTTAACGCTAAATTTGAAGCCCAAGTTAGGGCCGCAATGGAAGCTGTAATTATCTCGGAAAATATGAATTGTTCTTACTCCAGCATCGTCACCGTCCATGGAGAAGTTTTGCATAACGAAGAATACCATCACCCTTTAGAAAAAGGAGATTTATTACTAGCAGATGTGGGAGCAGAAACCCGTTTTGGTTGGGCCGGAGATGTCACTCGAACTTGGCCTGTTTCGGGTAAATTTTCTCCCAGTCAGCGAGCTATTTACGATGTCGTTTTAGCTGCCCGCGATGCTTCTATTGCTAAGATAAAACCGGGGGTTGAATATAGGGATATTCATTTATTGGGATGTCAAGTTCTAGCTGAAGGTTTGGTGGATTTAGGAATCCTAAAAGGGAAGGTTGAAGACTTAGTAGAAACGGACGCTCATGCTTTATTTTTCCCCCACGGAATCGGTCATTTGTTGGGGTTAGACGTACACGATATGGAGGATTTGGGAGATTTGGCGGGATACGACGAAGGGCGATCGCGCAGCAGTCGTTTCGGCTTAGGTTTTTTGCGTTTAAATCGTCCTTTGCGCCAAGGAATGTTAGTAACAATTGAGCCGGGATTTTATCAAGTTCCAGGAATTTTAAATAATCCCGAATTTCGGTCAAAATATGAGGATGCAGTTAATTGGGATAAGTTAGAAAAGTTTGCCGACGTCCGGGGTATTAGAATCGAAGATGATGTTTTAGTAACAGAAAATGGCGCGGAAATTTTAACCGTTGAATTGCCAACAAAAGCGGAGGCAGTGGAAGAATTAGTTAATAGGTAATAGGTAATAGGTAATAGGTAATAGGTAATGGGTAATTGTTTTATTGCCAATTCCCCATTCCCCCATTCCCCATTCCCCATTCCCCATTCCCCAAATCATTCAAAAATAGCACCGCGATCGATTAAGTCAAGTTTCATCTTTTCATCAATTCCTATATTCTTGCCAAAAACAGCATTTTCTATTTCAGCGCCAGTCAAATTAATCTCGTTTAAATCTGCCTCTAACAAACAAGCATTTTTCAAATTAGCTTCGAGCATATTAGCTTTAAATAAGATAGCCTTGGATAATTTGGCATCGGATAATTGAGTTTTTATCAGCTTAGTCTGCTTGAGTAAAGCCCCCGTGAGGTTAGCATTAAATAAAAGGGTGTTGCTGAGGTTAGCATCAGTGAGATTAGCGTTAGTAAAATTAGCGCCGATCGCGTTAGTATCTCTCAAGTTAGCATTAGTCAAGTCGGCATTAGCGAGATTGGCTTCGCTGAGGTTAGCATATCTCAGGTTAGCACCCTTGCAGTTACAACCCCCTAGGTTAGTACGTCCGAGATTGGCACCTTTAAGGTTAGCATTGCTCAAATCGGTTTCGCTCAGGTCTTGACTGTAAGCTCCATTATTGATAATCTGCCAAACCAAATGCCATTTACTATCTATCTTAGTTTGATGATTCATTCTTACCCCTCGAAGGTTAGCGTCGTTGAATTTAGCCTCTTTGAGGTTGGCATTATTAAAGTTAACATCGCTGAGGTTAGCATCGGTAAAATTGACGTTAGTGAGATTTGTATTCGTACAATTAGCGCGATTCAATCTCGCACAATTTAGATTGACGTTGCTGAGGGTAGCATTACTCAAATTGCTATCTTTCAGGTTAACATTGTAAAGGTTAGCACCGCTCAGATTAGCGCCGTTGAGGTTAGCACCCTCTAGGTTGGCATCGCTGAGATCTGCACCAGCGAGATTGGCACCGCTGAGATTGGCACCTCGGAGATCCGTATTGCTCAAGCAGGCACTACTGAGATTAACTTCAGTAAGTTGGGCATTCCCGAACTCGCTACGCCAGAGGTTGCAGCGACTGAAGTTTGCACGGTGGAGCTTGGCATTGTTGAAACTGGCACCTCTAATATCCCCCCCGCTCAAGTTGGCATTTTCGAGATCGGCAAACCAGAGAATAGCACCGCTGAGGTTAGCGTTGCTTAGGTTGCTGCCTGCGAGGTTAGTGTTTCTGAGGTTGCTACATAGTAGATAGGCACCGATGAGGTTAGCACCCCTGAGATTGATGCCGTCGAGATCTGCGAGACTGAGATCGGCATAAGTCAAATCCGCGCCGACAAAATCTTCGGCAGAATCTTCTCCAGTTTCGCTTTGCTGGGGATTTTTTCCTTTGAGAAAAGGACTGGTTAGTTGTTTCAATTTTTCGAGAGATTTGCGATCGGCCATCTTGTTACTCCGCCGATTTCATTACGGCTTTCATTCTAAATTATAATCTATGGCAAAAAACAGCTTTTTCACTTTTTTAAGGCCATGGGCGGTCCTTTTTTCCCCAGGGCCCTTTGGGTTTTTTAACTACCTCAGTATTATTACTTAGCATCAGTATTTTTACTAAACTTAACAGCTTATTTCTCAGTTTCAGTTTTGTAAAAAAAAGAAGCTCGAAAGTAATTCCCAATTCCCCATTCCTAAGAATGCATCTCATACGGCTTTCCCATTAGCAATTAGCAATTAGCAATTAGCAATTAGCAATTAGCAATTAGCGCTTATTATTCCTCAAAAACTGCTCCATGTCTTACTAATTCTTCCTTCATTTGTTCTGACAAACCGGCATCGTGCCACATCCTGGCTTCTTTCACATTTGCACCTTTTAAATCTGCTCCAGTCAAATTGCTTAAAGCCAAGCCTGCATGGTGTAAATCGGCATTGCTTAAATTGGCTCCGCTCAAATTGGCATTGCTCAAATTGGCATTGCTCAAATTGGCTTCTTTTAAGTTGACATTAGTTAAATTGGCTCCGCTCAAATTAGCTAAAGCTAAACTAACTTTATGCAAATCCGCATTAGTTAAATCCGCATTACTTAATAAAGCACCGCTCAAATCGGCGCCTTTTAAATTGACGTTTTTGAGGTTGGCTTCGCTCAAATCTGCATCGCTTAAATCGGAGCCTCGTAGATAAGCAGATTCTAAATTGGCTCCGCTTAAATCTATTCCTGTTAAATTAACTCCTAACATTTTTGCCCCAGCAAAGTCGAATAAGGGATTCAAACCGACTATTTCTGCTAAGGCAATAAAATTATCTACTTCTGCCTCGACGATCTTTTTAATCGTTTTTCTGAATTCCGAGAAATCACAGCCCGCAGCAGCTGCAGATTGAATTAAAGTTTGCACTTCTTCTGGAGGGTTTGATGGCATCGCCTGAGAATTTAGATCTAGGTTTAGGTTTTGCCCTTCCAGCCACTGCCGCAATTTCCTCTCTAATATGGCCAACCGATTTGGGCTAAGGTTATGGGGCCATAGTCCTTCAATAAGAGTCATAAAATTTTAGATTTTAGATTTTAACTAGGGTTTGTACGTTTTTGATTGTCTCATTGATTGGGAATTGGGAATGGCTAATGAGTAAATTCTCCCCAGTCGCGCCTTTGTCTCTTCTCCATTGGGCGATCGCCCATCCCCAGAACGCCTTCAATTGTCAATTATACTGGTTTTGTTTTATAATAAAAAGTTATGCTGGAAGCGTCCGCTGTTTGCAAGTACCGCCCAATTAACAATTAACAAAAACCGGTTGTTTTTGGGTTGTTTTCAAACAGGGATGCCAGGGATGCACCGCTTTAATTTAATCTTATTTTTTAGAATAAAAACATGGGTAAAAACGACAATAACAAATACAAAATCATCGCAGATAATCGTCAAGCTCGGTATCAATACCACATTTTAGAAACCTACGAAGCTGGTATAGAATTGAAGGGAACGGAGGTAAAATCGATTCGAGCGGGTAAATGCAACGTTCGGGATTCTTACGCTTTAATTCGTAATGACGAAGCTTGGTTGCTCAATCTCAATATTTCTCCTTATCAAGCTGCCAGCGAATATTTTAATCACGAGCCTCGTCGCACTCGCCGACTGCTTTTGCACAAGCAGGAAATTCGCAAGTTAATCGGTAAGGTGGAACAACAAGGGTTGACTTTAGTTCCTTTAAAGTTGTATTTCAAACAAGGTAGGGTAAAAGTAGAAATTGCTTTGGCTAAGGGTAAAAAGCTTTACGATAAGCGGGAAGATATTAAGAAACGAGACGATAAACGAGCTATCCAACGGGCAATGAAGCAATATTAGACTTCGCCGCAGTTGTAGGCAAGAGGCAAGAGGCAAAAGGCAAAAGTTAATTGCTAATTGTTAATTGCTAATTGCTAATTGTTAATTGCTAATTGCTAATTGCTAATTGTTAATTGTTAGCAGCTAGTAGGGTGCGCTGCGGCGCACCTTACGGTTATTGCCTATTTTCTTTTGGATAACCACTCTTCTCCTCCTGGGAGATTTGTTAAATTTTCTGGGAGATTGGCGAGTAATTCTCTTGCCGAATAAACATATGTTAAATCGAGTAAGTTTTGAGCGATCGCTAATATTTCTTGACGATTTACGATGTCGGTTAATTCCTTAAAATTATAAGCACCTTCGGGTGCATCTCAATTTTGAGGAAAACCTACAATTTAACGCTTTTTGCTAATTGCTAATTGCTAATTGCTAATTGCATGGATCTAGAACGCAATTAGCGATTAGCGATTAGCGATTAGCGATTAGCCATTTTCTATATTTTCTCCTACATAATTAACAATTAACAATTAGAAGACCGTTCGAGAAACCCGGTTTTTTGAAAAAGCCGGGTTTCTGGGATACTATAATTAATAATTGACAATTAGCAATTATCAATTACTCTTGGGGTCCGTTGTAATAACTGGCAACGATCGCGATCGTCAACCACCACAAAATATTGATTTGGGGACGATACCACACGGTGTCAACTAAACCGTGAGCCATCATGCCAATTATAGCGGCGATCGCCCCAATTAACCAATACCCCTGAAGGTTGCCGCTATCCCGCAACCGTCGCAGTTGCAACCATCCTTGAGTTAAGGTGGTTAACAACAACCAGGCAAAGACCGTCAAACCAATTATACCCATTTCTACAGCTATCTCCAGGGGAACCGAATAGGCGCTTAAGGCGCTGTAGCGAGGTCGCTGGTATAGTGGATATATTTTGTTAAAAACATCGTTACCGGGACCGATACCGATAATGGGGCGATCGCGCACCATCTCCAAGGCAGACATCCAAACGTTCATGCGATAGTTATTGCTGCTATCGGCGCGAACTTGAGTAATGCTAGCGACGCGATCGCGCAAAGGTTCCACCGCCGCCACCGCGACAACCAACAAGCCGGCCACAGTTCCCAAAGCTATCGGCAGGGACCATTTGCGCCAAAAGGGGGGCAGATAATTTTTCCACCAATACCACATTAAGATTAAAAAGGCAAATCCCAAGGCGACAAAGCCGATCCAAGCGCCGCGACTGCCGGTATAGCGCAGGCAGGCACAGTGGACGATTAAAATAGTAACGGCCAGAGACTTTTGTGCCAGACTGCGCCAGACAAAAATCGCTACCAAACTCAGGGCAATGGCGGGCAACAAATAAGCCCCCAACAAATTAGGATTGCCCAGATAGCTATAGGCCCGGGTTGCATTTGCTTGTTGCGAGCTCGGATCGTTCCAGGTGGCGAGGGGCGGTACTTTATCGATCCACTGGCGGATGCCGTAAGCGCCGACGGGTAGGGAAACGAGCAAATAGACGCTTATTAACCAGGAACGGAATTTGGGCGATCGCAACACTCGCGCCATTAAAGCGAAAAACAATAAGTAAAGGGTCAGTATAACCCAACCGTTAAAAGCTGCCTTTTTCGCTGGCGACAGGGCAGTTGCTACGGTAGCAATACCCCAATAAAGCAATACCTGCAGGTGAATGGGAGTAAAACTTTGTTCGGCATCGTCGCAAAGGCTCAACAACAGCCAAAAGCCGCCGCAGGCTACGAGCAATACTCCTATTAAGCTAGTGGTAGTAAAGGGTGCAAAAGAAAATACTATAGCTAGTAAGACAAAACCGAGGGGCTCTGCCTGCTGCATTAACCAGCTACCTTGTCGCCATTGAGCTAAAGCTCCTACCCAACTGGATAGATAGCTGGCGCGACACCATCGATTGAGATGTAAATTTGTGAGAGTTAGTTGTTGTAAAAGCATCTGGAATGGGCAAATTAGCAATTAGGCATTATTAACGGCAAAAGACAAAAGATATCGATATCCTAAATCTGGGGAACCTTGAATCCAGAGGGTACCGTCTTGTAATTCTAGGAACTGACAGCCCAGTAATAACCTGAGCAAATCGGGGGATTTGTTGGGGCCCTGGAAAATAAGAGTAGCTAACTCCGAAACTGTCAGTTTCGCTCGATTCAGTCCGGGGGTAGTGCTGTCGAAGCTGTCTGCTGCTGGAACTGTTTGTTCTATAACCGATAATTTTGAGGTATAGAGTTGAGAATGAGGCAGGCTTTCTCCTAAAATGGGATGAGACATCCACAGCGCCAGATCGAGTTTTTCTGGTTTCCGAGCCAGATGAAACTTAATGGTAGTGTCTGCATCGGCGGTATAAATGACGCTCAGAAGTAGATTGTGCAGCATTTGTTGGAAAACTATTTTATCCAGTAACAGCAGCCGCGAACCTGACAGCTCGGGGTTAGCGATGTCTTTTATTCCGCAGGAGAGGGTAATTTTCAGCTGCCGTCGAGAGGCTTCCGATTCTAGAGAGGCGATCGCTTGCTGGCAGAGATTTTCCACGTCTGCGGCTTTGCGATCTAGGGTGGGGCCGCTTTGGGTTAGTTTTGCTAAGGCGGCAATTTCTTCGACGAGCGATCGCAAATATCGGCTTCTTTCGCTGAGAATATCTACATATTCTTTTTGTTTGGGGGTTAAAGGGCCGTAAATTTCCTGACTCAAAACGCTCGCTATTCCCAGAATAGAGGTCAAGGGAGTTAGAACTTCTTGACTGAGTAGATTCAGTAATTTAAGCGAAACGGAGTTAGTCGAAGGAGTTATTGGTTGGTTAGTCATGCTTAACGACGGTTAACGGTTAACGGTTAATGTTTAATAGTTCCTTCCAGAGCGACTTGGAGGTCGCGAGTTAGTTCTGACACTGCCGATCGCCTGCTTGCCCGATAAGCATCGAGGCGATCGCTAACGCAAATCGGCTCTGCCACGGTCATTTGCACCCTTTTTTTGCCCAAGCGAGGGCGATTTAAGAGATTAATTCCCTTAATTTTGCTGACGACATCCCATAATAGCAAAGTCGTGTCTGCAAATCGCTCTGCAGTCGGTTTTTCTTTAACGTAAGAACCGGTCATGGCGACAAAGCTCTCTACCAGTCTCATGTGCCACATCCGGAGGCTCGCCTCCTCGGCAACTCGATCTGCCAGTGCTTTTTCTACTGGGGACATGACGGCGACGTTTTCGATATCTTCTCTATAGATATAATCCCAGCCTGCTTGTTCTAAGCGGCGACAGCGGTCTATTAAATTGCCTTTGGGTTTGAGGTCGAAATATTCCTCCGCTACCCCCAAAGCCACGTTAAATAAAGCATTCATCCGAGCGGCTAGGGCTTGGTTAGGGTCTGCACTCTCGCCGTTTGGCTGCGTTTCTGGGAAATTCTGATGGTAGAACCTGCGATAAAAATCCTCCATCGTTGTCAGCAAGTGACCTCCCAACCTCAGCAGGCGATCGTAAAGTGCCGAGGGTTGCAGGCGATCGCTACTGGCAGGGTTGGCGGGGCGATCGCCTCCCAAACCGCTATCTATTTCTAACTGGGTTAACAGCTTTTCTATATTTTCCCAAGGTTCTTCTATATAAGAATATTGAATCCCCACCGGCACGACAAAGGCTTTTTCGGAACGTTCTGCCTTGGAGAGATCCTCCGCACACCAGAATGCCAGTTGAGCGATACCCGGTTCTAAGGGGCTTAAGCGTTCGTTATGACCGTTGGTAGCTCCTTCTGGGGAGGCGGCGAGGGGAAATTTGCCGTTGAGAAGTAAATCTCTGGCCGATCGCAACCCCACTCGGTCCAACCGACCCCTAATTATTGGAGTGCCGCCCAATTGGGAATATAACCACCCCACCGCCGAACCGGCCCAGAGAGGAATGCCGCGATCGTAGATAAAGTGGGAATGCACCGGAGCTCTGAGACTGATGCCCTGCTTTTCGGCGGCGGCGGGCAGCAGTTTCCACACCATCTGCCCCATGCATAAAGGATCGTCAACGGTGGGATGGCGGAAGGCCATCAAAATTCTAGCTTTGCCTTCGTCAAACTGCTGGTAGAGGTTGGCGAGAGTTTCTAGGTTTTCCGCTTCCGCATTACTAATAGATGTTTTAAAGTTAAGCCACCAAGGCAGCAAGAGTTTGACACCCTGGAGGACTAACGGGTTAAAGTTGGGTGGAATAAATTCTAAGGCCGAACTAGCCCGAGTATTTAAGTTGGACATCGGATTAGATGGGGGTATTTTGGTTTGTTGAGAATTATAGAGCATTGGCAGTTTTTTCGTAAAGGCGATCGCCCCAACTTTCTATTTTCTAGGTAAGATTACGCGATCGACCCCCCACAAGTTCCGATCCCAAAGCGATCCCAAACTGCCCTTGTCGGTAGCCGATAAATTAGCCATGCTGGAATTGTGGTTAATAAAAGGAAAAATTTTAAATGTCCGATAATTTATCGCTTTTAGAACAAGCTCGCGAATCCCTAAATCGCGCCTTACAAGCAGAACAAAACTCCAGTAATATTAATGTTTCGGAACCCATATTTGGAACCGCAGAAAACGATTTTCTTTTTCCCTCCGAAGATGCCCCAACAACTATTTATGGAAATGGTGGAAAAGACGTTATCGAGGGAAGTAGTTTTGAGGACGTTCTCCACGGCGGCCAGGGAGGAGACGTTGTTAACGGCAACGACGGCGACGATTTATTATTTGGCAATAATAATACTGGCAGCAACGACAGCGATAATAACGTTGATTTCTTATTAGGAGGATTTGGAAACGATACCATTAATGGAGGCAAAGGAATCGATAAATTATTTGGCAATGAGGGGAACGATTTTTTGTTTGGAGAAAAAGATGGGGATATGTTATTTGGCGGTTTGGGGGATGATTTCCTCGATGGAGGCGAAGGTATTGACGTTATGAACGGGGATCTAGGAAAAGATACCTTATTATTAAGAAATGAAGGGGGCAGTTTCGATTTAATTCTTGGTTTTGAAGACGGCGAAGATCTAATTGCCTTACCAGGGGATATCAATTTGGCAAGTTTAGTAATTACTGAAGCGGGAGAAGACGCGCCAACACTTGCCGAACAATACTTGCTGAGAAATGGTGGAGTTGTCGTTTTTCCCAATCAAAACGGCAGCTTAAATTACGAACAAGTTTCGGCCAACGACTTATTAATTAAAAACCCAGATAACAATCAAATATTCGCCGTAGTTCGTCAAAGTCCTTTCGCTCCCCCCATAGAACTTACGGAAGAAGATTTCATCTCTATTTAATTAGTAGTTCGTTGAATGCCCAGAAACCCGGTTTTTCCAAAAAACCGGGTTTCTTAAATTGGTACGCCCAGAAACCCGGTTTTTCCAAAAAACCGGGTTTCTTAAATTGGTACGCCCAGAAACCCGGTTTTTCCAAAAAACCGGGTTTCTTAAACAGAATCAATCCAACCTAAATTAAAAATCAACTCATAAATAGGATTATAAACTTGCAATCTATCCCCAGTTTTCTTAACAATACCGCTCAATCTTAATTCTAATTCTTCCGGCGAATTTTTCGCTAACTTCTCTCCTCTTTGCCAAATATCCTGATAAATTCTCAAGAGTTTTTCACTAGAAAAATTACCGAAAAGTAAGCGATTTCTAATCGTCTTCAAATGTTCCGGCTCGTCCTGTAATTCCCAATTATCAATTAAGCGTTCCCAAACCAACTTTTCCACCTCGATATTTTCCCTACCTGGGGCAATAAACTTTTCCGAACGAGAAACAATTTGACAAAGCTTTTGAGTTAAAAAAGGCTGACCTCCAGTCCAACTTAAAATAGATTTTAAAACTGCTTCTGGATTGCTAGCTTTATCGATTAATCCCGGTTTTAAACTGGCAGCTCGATTAAATTGAAAACCGGCTAGCTCAATAGGACGACCAAAATTAAAAAGTTTTCGATTGGATTTATTAATTAAAGCTTGGGGAGTTGTGACTCCTAATAAAACAAAGGTTAGGCGTTGATATTTGGGGTTGATGCGGCGTTTTTCATAACAGCTACTAATGCAACCTAAAAAATCATTTATGGGAAACTTTAAACCGAGAATGCTATCGATTTCATCAAAAAAAATAACAATATTTTGACCCACGTTGACTAACAATACTTCTTCAATAAAAACGCTCAAACGTTCGGCGGGAGACAGTAAAGAATGTTGGAACCACCAAGCATCTAAATTAAAGTCGAATTGGAGTTGAAAATTGCTCTCTAATTCGTAAAGCAAACTGGCATACCAAGCATCAATTGTAATTCCAGAACCCCCCATGCCAGATAAATCGATAGTCGCGCAGGCAAAACCTTCTGCTTCTAGTTTCTTTTTAGTTCTAATTTTCAAAGAAGATTTGCCAGACTGTCGGGGATTTAAAACATAACAAAACTCTAAGTTTTTTAAGGCTGTTTCTAATTCTAAATCTTCCTTTCTAACTACATAACTAGGTGCGTCGCTTCGCAAACTACCACCTACTTGATATTCATAAGTTTGGTTTTTTACTGCGCTCATAATTGCCTCAAAAATCAATAGCAAAAAGTTGTTTTATTTCAAATACTATTATTAGGTACAACGGCGCGGGGAATATTTCGGGATAAATTTAGCCATTAACCATTACTCCCACCCTTTTCAAGGGGGTTGGAAGGGATGCGCTCTACCAAATATTGACGGTACAAGCTACAGCGAGGTTTCACTTTATTACCATCTAAATTGACCAAACCCATGCTATTTAATTTAAAGGCAAGCAACCCTTTTAATTGTACTGGTTCCCTAGCGTTAACGACTTTTTTCATGGCCTCGGCGAGCTCTGGATGTTGTTGTAAATTCCACAAGTGTCGCCGCAAATGGTCTCCATAAAGTCCGGTTTCTGAAACGGCGGTTTCTAAAACGCTATCTAGGGTTAAATCTTGATATTTTATCTGATATAAAGCCACCCGAACTAAAAAGGGATGGCCGCCGACAATTGCGATTAATTTTTCGACTTCGGCATCCGTCCAATTAAGTTCGTGTCGCTTTGCTAAGGAGAGAATTTGTTCTGGGGTAAATTCGGGCAAGTCAACGGGCAATCCTACGTTAAAAGGAGATTGATTGACGTTCATTGGCAGGTAAACTTCGGTGGAATGTACTACTACTAGGCGCAGTTTTTTCCAAATATCTTTTTCTTTAGCAGCTTCATGCCAAACGCGCAATAAGGAAAAAAAGTCTTCGGCTATTTCTGGATGTTCGAAGACGCGATCTACTTCATCGATTCCTAAGACTAGAGGAGTATTTATTTCTGGCAATAAATATTTCTCAAAGTAGGCTTTACAGTTAACGTTACTGCCCAAGATTTCCTTCCAATAAATAGAGAGGCGATCGCTCAAACCCAACTCTTCTGCTACCATCGCGCTAAACCATTTCAGAAATATATTGGCATCGCTAAATACTTGACGATTTGCTAATTGGAAGCTCAAAGATACGCTTCGATAACCTAATTCTCTACCTCGATAAAGAATCCTTGCCAGGAGGGAAGTTTTCCCCATTTGTCGCGCCGCTTTAATTCTAATTAATGCTCCCGGTTTGCTCAGAGTTGCATAACAATTTTCTTCTATGGGAGGGCGATCGACATAAAATTTTGATGCTAATTTAACTTGACCTCCTGGCAATTCCGGCTCCGCCGATGGGGTTGGTTTGTCGTTAAAAGTTTGCGGGATGATTCCAGTATGATTTGACTGGCTTTCTTTGACTTTTTTTTCCCAACCTTGGCTGCCACCTGTAGCGACAATTTTTAATATTTCTTCGAGAATAATCGGAGTATCTGCCGCTTCGTTCCACCCTCGCTGTTGAATGTTATCTAAATAGCTGCGCAGTTCGTAATTTAAAGGATAATTGATGGGGAAGTTAACGCGAAGTGGTAGAATTACTGGTTTTTTTTCGGGGCGGTATTCTTGTAATTGTCTGGCTAATTTTACTTCTTCTGTTAACATTTCGCTAAGGACGGACTGGAGAGATAAAAGCAATAAAAAATAATCGCATCGTTCCAGTTCTAGGGCTAAAACCTGGGGCCAGTCTTCTCCGATTTTCAGACTTTCTCCTGCCATAAAAACTTCGTGTCCTGCTGTTTTTAATGCTTGATAAAATTGTAGAGTTAAACTGAGGTCTGGTTCCGAGTTGCGGTAGCTAATAAAAATTCTGGCGCTTCGTTTTTTAATAGCTGGTGTTTCCGATTTTTTCTCAGTGACTTTGCCGCCTATTTCCTCAACTACTTCTTTCCATTCTAAGCCCAAAACCTGACAATAAGCTTGAAATGCTTCGGCGTTGATAGCTGACTTTCCTGCTAAAAAACGCTTCCAAGTTCCGGTGGAGACTCCTGCTGCTAAAATACCTCGCTCTTGTAAGGATTTATCGATAATTTTAGTTGCTTCTTCTAGCCAGCGATAGTCGCTCATAGCCCACCCTTTTTCGACTCTGGATTGTTTGATTTTTGCGAGCCCTTCTTTGGATGCTTTAAATGTTACCATAAATTCCCCCTCAATCGATTTATTAGAGATTATAACATTAGCGATCGCCCCCATAATCATGACGAACGCTCAAAAAAGCCGAAAGCCAGGGCAAACCCATCTAATTTTTGCCATTTTAGATTAAACCTCTCCAGAAAAAAACGAATTTGGAAAATAAGTACCCGTGCAAAATTAATTACATACCGAACAGGCAATAGCCGCGTTCTACGGGCAAATTTTTCTGCAAATATTTTGGCATACCTACTTAATACCAATTTAACCTCTCAATTCAAGAATCTAGCAGAAATTCACCAAAAGGGGTATGGCTTTCTCAAATAAAATTCCATAAGCTATAATAAAACCAACCCTTTATCTCAAAATCGTACCATGTCCCTCTATTACGACGCCTTTATCTCCTACGGGCGGGCCGACAGTAAAGCCTTCGCCATCAAACTTTACCAAAACTTAACCAAAGCCGGTTTTAAAATCTGGTTCGACCAAAACGATATCCCCCTGGCGGTTGACTTCCAAAATCAAATCGACGACGGCATCGAAAGAGCGCATAATTTCCTTTTTATTATCGCGCCCCACTCCGTCAATTCTCCCTATTGTCTTAAAGAAATAGAACGGGCAGTTAAATACAAAAAACGGATTATTCCCCTACTCCACGTCGAACAAATAACTCAAGAAATTTGGCAGCAAAGAAACCCGGCTAAAACTGATAAAGACTGGGAAGAATGTCAGCAAAAAGGATTGCATTCGAGTTTTGCCAATATGCATCCAGAAATAGGCAGAATTAACTGGGTTTATTTTCGGGAAAATGTCGATAATTATGATGAATCTTTTGCGGGTTTAATCAAAACATTTAATCATCGCGAAGATTACGTTCAAAAACATACTCAAATTTTAGTTAAATCTTTAGAATGGGAGCGCCATCAAAAACTAACTCGCTATTTGTTAATAGGTAAAGAACGTCTCGAAGCAGAAGACTGGTTAAAAATCGAGTTTAAAAACGAACAACCACCCTGCATTCCCACAGACTTACAGTGCGAATTTATCTGCGAAAGTATCAAGAATGCTAATAATTTGCTGACTCAGGTTTTCTTGATTTATGCCAAAGAAGACAGGGAAACGATGCTAAAAATTAGAAACAGCTTCATGGGGCACGGGATTACAGTTTGGACGAGTCAAACGGATATTAAGACAGGTGGAGAATTTAAAGAAGCAATTAAGCGCGGCATCGAAGGGGCGGATAATTTGGTTTATCTGTTATCTAGTGAGGCGCTAAAGTCAGAATATTGTCAACAGGAATTAGCTCAAGCTTTGAGTTTGAATAAACGGATTATTTCTGTGTTGGTAAAACCTACAGATTTAGCCACAATACCGAAGGAATTACAGGAATTACAATTTCTCGATTTAACTGATGGGGAGGAAGAGCGTAAAAATCTGGATAAATTGATTAAAGAGTTGCGGGAAAATGCGGTTTATTACGAGCAGCATAAAGTTTTGTTAGTGAAGGCGTTAAAATGGCAGGAACAAAACCGCAACCCGAGTATTTTATTGCGGGGCTATAACCTGGAACATTATAAAAGTTGGTTGGAAGTAGCGCGAACTAAAAAACTTCATCCAGCGACAGATTTACAAGAACAATTCATTACCGAAAGTGCCAAACAACCGCCGGATTTAGTCTTGGATGTATTTATTTCTTATTCTCGGGCGGATTCGGATTTTGCCAGACGGTTAAACCATGCTTTACAAACTCAGGGAAAAACGACTTGGTTCGACCAAGAAAGTATCGCCACGGGGACGGATTTTCAGTCGGAAATTTATCGAGGCATAGAACAGTCGGATAACTTTTTGTTTGTGATTTCTCCCGATGCGGTCAATTCTCAGTATTGTGCAGATGAAGTTGAATACGCTCGGGGTTTAAATAAAAGATTTGTTACGGTGTTGCACCGACAGGTCAATTCTGAGGAGTTGCATCCAGAATTGGCGAAGGTGCAATGGTTGGATTTTAACCGACATGGTGGGGATTTTTATGGGAATTTTAGCGAGTTGGTAAGGACGTTGGATACGGATAGGGAATATGTGCGGGAGCATACAAAGAAGTCCCAGATGGCGTTGGAGTGGAAGCGGGGGAATAAAACTATAGATTTGTTGTTGCGCGGTAGAGAGTATGCGAGAGCTTATGAATGGTTTAGAGAGGTACAAGGGCAGAAGAAGCAGCCGGCGGTAAATGAGGAGATTGAGGAGTTTATTCTGGAGAGTAAGGCCGAGGTGGAACGGTTGGAAAAAGCCCAAAGGAGGAGGAAAAATACAATTGCGGCTGCTGCGGTGGGGACTATTGTGGTGTTATCGGGATTGTCTGTTGTTGCTTGGGGGCAGAAAGTGGAGGCAGAAAGACAGAGCGAAATTGCCTTAGCCCGTCAATTAGCGGCTGAGTCTCGGATAAGCACTG
The DNA here is from genome assembly GCA_964619285.1 of uncultured bacterium. Classification (GTDB taxonomy): domain Bacteria; phylum Cyanobacteriota; class Cyanobacteriia; order Cyanobacteriales; family Microcoleaceae; genus CALKCV01. The sequence goes on from CAZUCT010000114.1 coordinate 16,510, forward strand.
CGGAGGATGGTTTTCAGCAGCGCGGCACTTTACTGGCGGTGGAGTCTATGAGGAAATTCCAAAAACTAAGCTTGACTTCAGTGACGGCGGATAATGCTTTACGCAATGGGTTGAGTTTGCTGCCTCATTTTATTTCCCAGATGAACCACGATAAACAGGTAAGGGCTCTAGTTTTCAGTGCCGATGGCAAGTTTGTTGCTACAGCAAGTTCCGATGGAAGCGCCCGAGTGTGGGAAGTTAGCACGGGGTTGGAGGTTGCCAAACTGAACCACGATAGCAGCCTAGACGCGATCGCTTTCAGTCCCGACGATCGTTATATTGCCACTGCTAGTTTTGACAAAACCGCCCGACTTTGGGAGGTTGCTACAAGTAAAGAGGTAGCCAAACTGAACCACGACGGGGCGGTAACGGCTGTCGCCTTCAGTCCCGACGGCAAGTTCGTTGCTACTGGCAGTGCCGACCAAACTGCCAGGGTGTGGGATGCTACCACTGGGGAGGAAGTTGCCAAGCTTAACCGCGATGGGGCGGTCAACTTTGTAGCCTTTACTCCCGATGGTAAGTTCGTTGTCACTGCAGATGAAAAAACAGCCCGGGTTTGGGATGCGATCGCTGGCAAGGAAGTTGCCAAGCTGGATCGCGACGGGGGAACAAGATCTATTATAGCCTTCAGTGCCGATGGCAAGTTTGTTGCCACTGCCAGTTTTGACAAAACCGCCCGGCTGTGGGATGTTAACGCGGGGGAGGAGCTTGCCGAGTTTAACCGCGATCGCATAGACGCGATCGCCTTCAGTGCCGATGGTAATTACATTGCCACTGCCAGTTTTGACAAAACCGCCCGACTGTGGGAGGCGAAAACAGGTAAAGAGGTTGCCAGGCTGAAGCACGATCGGGCGGTAAGGGCGATCGCCTTCAGCCCCGATAGTAATTATATTGCCACTGCCAGCGCTGACAAAACCGCCCGGCTGTGGGATAGTACCACCGGGGAAGAGGTTGCCAGGCTGAACGACGATTACGGTATAAGCGCTGTTGCCTTCAGTCCCGATGGCAAGTATTTAGCAACTGTAAGTTACGTTCACAGCGTGCGAGTGTGGGCTCCAAGGGCGGGATCGGAAGTTGTCAAACTTAACCATGATGGCGGTGCAAATGCTGTAGCTTTCAGTCCCGATGGTAAGTTCGTTGCCACTGCCAGTCAAGATAAGACGGCTCGGGTGTGGTCTGCTACCAGGGGACAGGAGGTTGCCAAGTTAAACCACGACGATAAGGTAATAGATGTAGCCTTCAGTCCCGATGGCAAGTTCGTTGCAACTATAAGTTTAGACAACACCGCCCGAGTGTGGTCCGCCACCAGCGGACAGAAGGTTGCCAACCTTAACCACGACAGGCAGGTAATAGATGTAGCCTTCAGTCCCGATGGCAAGTACGTTGCAACTGCAAGTTTTGACAAAACTGCCCGGCTGTGGGATGCGACTACAGGCAGGGAAGTTGTCAAGCTTAACCACGATAGGACGGTAAATGCCGTAACTTTCAGTGCCGATGGTCAGTTCGTTGCCACTGCCAGTAATGATAAGACAGCTCGGGTGTGGTCCGCTACCACTGGGGAGGAAGTTGTCAAGCTTAACCACGATTTTGAGGTATGGACTGTAGCCTTTAGCCCGGATAACCAGTACGTTGCAACCGCAACAGGTTTTAGCAATACGGCTCAGATCTGGTCTGCTACCACGGAACGGGAAGTTGCCAAGCTCAATCATGATAGCACGGTAATAACTATAGTCTTTAGTCCCGATGGCAAGTTGGTTGCCACCGCCAGTCAGGATAAGACTGCCCGGGTGTGGGAAGCGACGACAGGCAAGGAAGTTGCCAGGCTTAACCACGATGCCGAGGTAAGGGCTGTAGCTTTTAGTCCCGATGGCAAGTACCTGGCCACTGCAAGTCAAAGCAATACCGCTACGGTGCGATCGCTTTCTTCCGAGGTTGCCAAGTTCAACCACGATGGCGAGGTATGGGCTGTAGCCTTCAGTCCCGATGGCAAGTACCTTGCTACTGCAAGTTCTGACAAAACCGCCCGAGTTCATTTCCTCAAGCCAGAAGATTTAATCGACGAAGCTTGCAGCCGCTTGCGTCGCAACCTAACCGCCGAAGAATGGGAAAGATACATGAACCTCGACCTAGAGCAATACCACAAAACCTGCGATAATTTACCAGTTCATCCCAACGTACTCGATCGAGGTCGGGAGTTAGCAAAGGGAGGTGAGGTAAAAGAGGCGACGGCTATTTTCCGTCGGGTGTTGGAACTGGAACCAGATATGGACCTCGACCCCGACACCAAAGAAATAGATAACGACCCAGAGGCAGTGGCGCGGCGGTTGGCAGGAAATTAGTAGGGCCACCGGCATTGCATTCGGACACAGAAATTAACGATTATTATTCACAGTTACCGTCCGAATGCTATTGCCCCTACAGGTTGGTTTGGGAGAATTAACCATAGAAGATTGCCACGGGGGGAAATAACGAACAAACAACTATGCTTCCGTGCTACAATCCAATTAATCTCGCACAAGGAGGAAAAACACTGATAATGTCCTACCAAATTAATATTTCCCTCGAAAAAAACGAATCTGGCTATTTAGCTACTTGCCCGGAAATTACAGACCAACAGTTTCAAGGCAATTCTTTAGATACAGTCTTTGACGACCTCAAAAAAGCTATAGGTCGAGACTTACAAATTAAAGAAAATTCAACCAAACCCCCAGAACTAGCTCGCAAATTCTCCACCCTTGCCGCACAATGGGAAAGAGAAGTAGAAGGAATGTCATCCACCGCCCGAATGTCTCAACATCCCGCCTACCAAGAGATTATCCAGATGGGAACTCAAATCGTACCTTTGTTACTCCAAGAATTGAAGCGAAATCCTCTATATTGGTTATCGGCATTGGAGGAAATAACCGGAGAAAATCCCATCCGGCCAGAACAACGAGGTCGAATTAAACAGATGGCAGAAGCTTGGTTACAGTGGGGCAAAGAGCGAGGTTATACAGTTTAAATGTACAGAAGACCGGAACTAGAGTTCAAGTGGCCCAATTTGTCTGGCACTGACTACAGGGTAACAAGCCCAAAATCTCAAGAGTACAACTGTTTCGCTTATGCAGCAGGAGAGACCGATCGCTGGTGGCAAGCAACACCGGGCGATCGCTTCTATTGGCCCGACGGCGTACCTCAAGAGGAAACTTTAGAAGCATATATCCAGGCTTATCAAACCCTGGGGTATGAAGTTAGCGATCGCGACGATTTAGAACCGGGATGGGAAAAAATCGCACTCTATGTCGATTCAGAAAACAGGCCGACTCACGCTACCAGACAGCTAGCTAACGGCAAGTGGGCGAGCAAACTGGGTTGGCTGGAAGATATCGAACACAAACTGGATGCTTTGAGTGGCGATCGCTATGGAATGGTAGGGCAAATTATGAAGCGACCTCTCGATTAGAAGCCGGGGCAAAGCATTCGGACACAGAAATTAACGATTATTATCCACAGTTACCGCCCGAATGCTATTGCCCCTACAGGTTGGTTTGGGGCCATTAACCATAGAAGATTGCCGGGAAATAACTAACCCCCCTCGCAATGACAATTGAATTTTCCAGAAAATCGAAATTGTTGGAGCGATCGCTGCTATAATCAAAATAGATCGTTAATATTAAGGAGAATCAACCCATGCAATTAGAAGACTATTTCGACTTTCAAAGACCCGACGATATCCGACTCAAAGGCACCAGGGTCGGCATTGAAAATATTCTTTACGAATACATCTACCGCAGTCGTACCCCAGAGGAAATTGTTGGTTGTTTTTCCAGCATTAATTTAGAACAAGTTTATGCTACTATTCTTTATTACTTGCACAATAAAGAAGCGGTAAGTAAATACATTGCCGACTGGTTAGAGTGGAGCCACCAACAACGAAAAGCACAAGAATTAAACCCGCCCCCGTCTGCCATTCGGTTACGAAAACTGAGAAAAGAATTAGAAGCAAAAAAGAAAGCCAATGAGTCTGAGATATCTGCTGGATGAAAACGTTCATCCCCTCTATAAAATTCAACTGCGGCGCAAACAACCAGAACTAATGGTTTGGCAAGTTGGAGGAGAACCTACTACTCCTCCTAAAGGCACTTTAGACCCAGAAATTCTCCTTTGGTGCGAAGAATATGGTTTTGTTTTAGTAACAAATAACCGCGCATCTATGCCCGGTCATTTAAGAGACCATATTAATGAAGGCCGTCACGTTCTAGGGATTTTTATCCTGGGTAAAAAGTTAAGTTTTGGCCAAAATCTTGAGGAATTAATCTTCCTTGCCGAAGCATCTTTTGATGACGAATATCGCGACCAAATTCTTCACTTACCCCATAGTTATTCTCTGCCATCAGAGTAAGTAGGTAGGCAAAAATATTTACATAAAAATTGACCCGTAGAACGCGGCTATTGCCTGTTCGATGTCTAATTAATTTGGCACTCCTACTTAACGTTTTAATAAGGAGTCGAGAGCATCAAAATTTATCTATGATGCTCTCTACTTCTTTTTATTTTAAATGGGGAGCGACATTCACCGGCTAACTCGCCCGCCAGAAACCCGGTTTTTTCAACAATACCTTCGCCAAAATCAAAATACCTACATAAAAATACCTACAAGAAAATGGCGTTCCTCCCCCGCCAGAAACCGGGTTTTTTCAAAAAACCCGGTTTCTTAAATCTCGATGCTGGCGAAGGTATTGTTAATTAGATACGTGCCCAGAAACCCGGTGGGCAAAAAACCGGGTTTCGCAAATTAGATACGTGCCCAGAAACCCGGTGGGCAAA
>CAZUCT010000115.1:0-21242 GCA_964619285.1 uncultured bacterium
ATTTACTAATCTAGCAACTACTTTTCTAACTGTCAACCCTTTTTTCAAAAAATTTTTTTTTTAGCCAATCTTGAATCGCTGTAGTTCTTTTTATATTTAGGTTTCGGCTTCAAAAAAAAATTTTATTTTCTCCAAAAACCAGCTGATTTTTGGAGGAATTTGGCCCAAGGCAACGGATTTAAAGGCCATTTGTCAATTCCGATTTTCAGTTAGAAGGCCATGAGGAGCGCTTCAGAAAATCTTAAGTCTTGGCCTAACTTAATCTTAAGTTAGGCCAAAAAGCTAACAATTAATGGCCTGAGTCGATCTGGATCGGAGCTAGTAACGGGGCCAAGATTTAGATGTCTGCCTGCACTCAGAGCTGAAAGTAATGGAAAACAATGCAAAATCGTTCTTATTGCTATTCTGTTTGATGGCTTTTGCCAATCAATTCCTGTTTTTAATGGGACCATAAGCTAGGAATAGCTGAACAATGCTATCTTGGGTGCAGTTGGTCTATTAAAAATGAGGCCCGGTGCTTATGAAAGATATAGCCTGCATTGCGATTGGCATTAATCAATACGAATTCCTCGAACCTTTGAGTTATGCCCAACAAGATGCGGAAGCACTCTACACTCTTTTAATAAAAGAAGCTGGTTTTCCGCCGGAGAAATGTTGGTTGTCCCATGACAGCTCGCCACCAAGACCTGGCCAAGCTACTTATCCAACTCGGGAAAACATATTTAATCTCATCGAAAAATTGGGCCAGAAGCCAATGCAATACGAAGATGGACTCTGGTTTTTTTTTAGCGGCTATGGGTTCAGCTATCAAGGAGAAGACTACCTAATGCCGATAGATGGTTTGATTTCTGAGGTGGAAGCGACAGGGATACCTGTAAAAATGTTGATGGAAAAGTTAAAAAATGCCTCGACAAACGTAGTTTTACTTTTATTAGACATCTGTGGCGAGCAAAATCTAATTATTGATGATAGGGTTGGCATTAATACTCTCGCTCTGGCCAGAGCGAGGGAAATTAATCTGGTTCTGTCTTGTAGCCAGAGCAAAGTGGCCAGAGAAAGCTCTGCACTCCGTCACGGTTTTTTTACGGTTGCGCTGCTAGAGGGGTTGCGTTCTGAGGATTGCACTACTTTAAAAGGTTTAGAGAATTTTTTGAGCTACCGGCTGAGGGAGTTATGCGATCGCCACTTACGACCGAGACAAAACCCTTTAATAGTAGTTAACCCACCGGAAAAAATGGAGCGGGTTATTTTTCCCTTTGCCAAAATGCTCTCTGAGTCCAACGATGGACAAGAAGGTAAAAATAATATTAGGTTTCAAACAAATAATCTGCCTGCTAAAGGCGAAAAAACAATGTCCCAAAATACTACTCAACCAATTAAATCGGATAAACCTTTTCTCCAAAAGTTGATTTTAACTAGCGGTGCTGTGGCCCTGGTGCTGCTGGTGGGCGTTTTTATGACTAATAAGTCTGTATTGCTGAGTCAAAAAACAGAGCCCCAGAATCCGACGGCAGACAGAGGCTTAACTCCTGGGCCTGCAATTTCTACGCCGGAGAATCCTGGTGTTGCCCCTCAAGTAGTAAGTTCTTCTATCCAGAGGCAGGATGCCAATCTTTCAACGGATAGCCAGATACTTTTGGCTGAAGCAAGGGCTTCTCTGGGAGGAATTTCTGCTTCTCGTTTGAGCGAGGCCATTGCTAAAGCATCTGAGATTCCACCTAACGATCCTCTTTTTATAGAGGCCCAGCAAGACATAGAACGTTGGAGCTGGACTATTTTAGATATAGCGGACGGACGAGCCCAACAAGAGGACTATAATGGTGCGATCGCTGCTGCCAAGCTAGTACCGGATTTTGTGACGGTCACTTCTCAAGAAGCCGAAGCGGCTATTGCTCAATGGGAACCATTAGCCCAGCAGTTACAAGTGAATGAGGCTTTACTCGCTGCTGCTAAAGCACTGATCGAACCAGGACAAGCCTCTTCTTATAATAAGGCCATCGACAAGGCCCGAGAAGTCCTGCCGGAGCTGCCGGGAGCTGAAGAAGCTCGAAGATTAATTGCTAACTGGAGCGATACTATTTTTAATATTGCTCTGTTACGAGCTGAGAGAGGAAACTTTAGCGAAGCAATTCGGGCGGCTGAGTTAGTTCCTCCAGCTACACCGACTTACGATCGCGCTCAAAAAGCAATTGCTGATTGGAAAATCAAACAGCGTGCTAAGGAAAAAACTTAAGCAACGAAACCAAGCTTCCAGTTATATAGAATAACCGAAAAATAGGGTGGGCAGATGTCCATCCTATTATTTTTGCTTTTTATTAAAAATCAAAAATTTAAAATAATTATTGATTTTTTACTTTAATTTCATCAAACTTTAAGAAAAATGTTACAAAATGTAAAGAAGCTACTAACAGGACGATCGGACATCCAAGATAAAAGCTGAAAAGTAGCTTATAAGCAAAAATTATCGCATTAATAGGGCGTATCTATGATTACATCAGGTTATAGCAAAAAATTAAAGAGTTCCTTTAGCTGGGGAGTAAGACGATCGCAAATACCTAGCTTGTTAATACTAGGTATCCTGGGTTTTGCAAGCGCGATCGCCTTTGGATGGTTGAGGGGTGAAAGTAGAATTACCTCATTTTTTGCCCGTCTTAATTTCTGGCAAGAAAACCCCCCTTGGTGGATAGAAGTGCCAGCAATACCTCATCAATTTTTACTCGCGCCTACAGCAATTCTATTTTCGATCGCCCTAATTACAGTCAAACTGTCACCGAAACCGAAAAAGGGAACGCGAGCGATCGTAGTTGCAATCCTGCTAGCTTTAACAATTCGTTATGTACTGTGGCGATCGCTCTCTACCCTCAATTTAGATAACCCAGTCAACGGCATATTCAGTATTGGCTTATTTTTGATGGAAACGTTAATGTTAAGCAGTAGCATTATCCAACTCTTTTTAAGCATAGAAATCAAAGATCGTCGAGCAGAAGCAAACCAAAAACAAAGGTCGGCGATCGCCAATAACTTTAGACCTACGGTTGATATCTTAATACCGACTTACAACGAACCGGAATTTATTTTGCGCCGTACAGTAATAGGTTGCCAAGCCATAGACTATCCCGAGAAAAAAGTCTATCTTTTAGATGACACCAGCCGTCCCCACATCGAAAAACTAGCTAGAGAATTAGGATGCGAGTATATCAAGCGATCGGATAATCGCCATGCAAAAGCGGGGAACTTAAATAACGCGATCGCTCAAACTGACGGAGAATTAATTGTTGTCTTCGATGCCGATTTTATTCCTACCAGCAACTTCCTCAAACGTACTATTGGTTTTTTCCAAAACCCCAAAATTGGTTTAGTACAAACTCCCCAAAACTTTTATAACCAGGATCCTATAGCAAGGAATTTAGGATTAGAAAACATTCTCACCTCGGAAGAAGAGGCATTTTACCGACAAATCGAACCCATAAAAGACAGTGCGGGTAGCGTACTCTGTGCTGGAACATCTTTTATTGTCAGACGCTGCGCTTTGCAAGAAGTAGGAGGTTTTGTCACAGATTCTCTTTGCGAAGATTATTTTACAGGAATTCGTTTATCTGCAAAAGGGTATGAATTAGTCTATCTAAACGAAAAGTTAAGTGCGGGTTTGGCAGCGGAAAATATCGCAGATCATATTAACCAAAGATTGCGGTGGGTTCGCGGTACTTTGCAAGCATTTTTTATCGACTCTAACCCTCTGACAATACCGGGATTAAGATTGCGTCAAAGATTGGCACATTTAGAAGGGTTATTGCATTGGTTTAATAGCATTCCTCGATTGTTATTGCTGTTGATGCCCTTAGCCTATTCCTGGTTGGGAATAGAATTTATCGAGGTAACTTTTCCCGAGTTAATTTATTTCTTTTTGCCTTACTATCTCTTAAATTTAACTGTTTTTTCTTGGTTAAATTATCGCTCGCGTTCTGCATTCCTCTCGGATATTTACTCCCTAACTAGCTGCGTTCCTTTGGCATGGACAGCAAGTAAATTTATGTTAAATCCATCTTATAGTGGATTTAAGGTGACTCCAAAAGGGTTATCGAGAGATAAATTTTACTTTAACTGGAATTTAGCATGGCCTTTAATTATGTTGTTAATTGCCAATGCTGTAAGTTTTGGTAAAAGTTTAGGGGTAAATGAGCTAGTACCAACAAGCAATTTCAATCTGGTTTTGATGTGGAGTGCTTACAATATTTTCACAATTGCGATTGCAATATTAACATTAATTGACGTGCCAAAACCGGATATTTACGAATGGTTTAATCTGGAGCGCGAGGTAAAGCTTATGTGTGAAAGGGGGAATTATTCGCCGGCGATCGCTACCCAAATTTCTGAAGTCGGCGCGGAAATAAAAGTAAAAGACTGGGGAAGTTTCTCAGATAAAATATCTCTCTATTTTTGGGAAGACGATCTACAAATTCTAGGTAAGATTGTTAAAACAACAAAGAACGGGGATTTTTGTAATCTTCTAGTAAAGTTTGAAGATGTAACTTTAGAACTGCAGAGAAAATTAGTAAAAATCTTGTTTTGCACTCCGGGTAGATGGCAAAGTAAAAACTCTCCTGGAGAGTGGAAATCTATCTTGCTTTTACTAAAAGTTTTGCTGCTGAAGCCGATATCTTTATTCAAAAATGCGCGAGGATAACTTGTGTTTATCGCACCTTAGCAAGTTAATTTTTCGTCAGTTTCCAAAAAGGGTAATCGGTTTTTATGGGAACTATCTCTAAGCGATAATCCCGATCGCTTTCTAATTCCAAGCGCAACTGTGGAGAGGGATTAAATAAAAATACTTCTTTGAATTGTTGGGGAATATTAGGTAAAGTTTCCTGGGGGAGTAAAAGCAGCCGAACTTTAGGTTCTAACAAATAGCTAAGAGAAATAAGATTGCCGAAATTAATATTGTAGCGATCGCTAATTAAAAGAGGTCGAGCTGCTTGATTTATGATGGCAGCTATTTGAGGATGATAATAGTTTGGTACTTTATTCCACCAACTATTAGCTTGGGAGCTAATGCTGCAAGATATGATGCCACTAATAATTAAAACAGCGATTATTGTCGTTCTAATTTTGGCGTTGAAGAATTTAACTTGAGATAGGGAGTAAGCTACTGCTAATTGAATGCCTAAATAAGAAGGAATAAAATAGCGACCGGCAGTGGCTCTTCTTCCGCCAAAAATTAAATCTGGTAAAATAATTGCCAGGGCTGTGACTCCTATGATGCTGAGGATAAATAACCAGATTCGTTTGGGAGTTGTCTGGAAGACAAAATAAATTGAATAGCCGATAAAAGCAAATAACAAAAGAGAAAATCTTGGGATTAAATCATGATTGATTTCGGGATGAATGTCGATAAAGATGGAGCTAAAATTTAATTCCAAAGATTTTAATAATGTCAGCAGAGATGTTTGAGCGGTTAACCACTCAGTTTGACTTTGCATTTGGGAAAAGTTGGTAGCGATCGCGCTAATCCAAGGGGAAAATATTAAGACAGCTATCGTCGCCGCTAGAAGAAAATTGATAACTGTTTTAGTGGGGCGAAATTTGTGGAGTACAACTACATAAATCAGGTGGGCTAGGGCAACTAAAACCGAGAAAAGGGAAGAATAGAAACTGAGGGTTAAATTTATTGCATAAAGCGCCCAATTTAAAATAGTAATTCTTGAGTTTGTTGGTGGTTTTTGGAGTCTAATTGCTCTTAAGAGAGAGGCGCTGGATAGGAGTATTGTGGCGGTCCACAAACTGTATTGTCGGGCTTCTTGTGCGTAAAGAACGTGAAAGGGAGAGATGGCTAGAAGAGCGATCGCTAACCCGGGAACTTTAGCGGACTGAAATAACTCTTTACACAGCCAATAAAGAGAAGGAAAAACCAACAAGCTAATCAAGGCAGATAAACTTCTGATAACAGAGACGGAACTGCCAAATAATAACATCCAAAAACGCGCCATCAAATAATAAAGTGGCGGATGTTCGGGGTGTTTTTTTAAAACCTCTGTGGTTTCTTGTAAGGTTGTATTGGGGCGGGGACTTTGAAATTTGAAGACATCTTCAGGGGCAATTATTTCTCCTGCGAACAGTTCTGCCATGGCTTCTTGACTGTTGTAGCCAGAAATTCTTAATGAGGTATGAACTTCATCGTGGGAGTAAACTTTCCTATCGAGATGGATAAATCGGAAAAGGATGCCTATAACTAATAAAATTGCCAACAATAAACGAAACAGTTTTGAACTTAGTTTTAAACTCATAAATCTTTCAAATAAGAGCGCTTTAAAAAGAAAATTGGAAGCGAATTTTTTATGTTTTTTCGTCCGATGAGGCGATACAGACTGCCTATTGATTATTGACAAAAAATAGAAAATGTGTTAATAAAAATGTCTTTTAAAAAATGGCGGTAGAGCCCTCCACAACAGCAAAATCTCGCCTGGCCCATACTTACTGGTTAAAATCTAGGTAAAATAAACAATAACGGCCAAAAACTCAACCCTCTAGAAATCGGAACCCCTTATGCCATGACCCCAGAGAGACTGCTTCAATCCCAAGAATTTTACAACGCCTTGGCAAAGGTTTTAGAAAAAGGTTGTCTTAGCATCGGGTGGGATTACGCCGAGGCTTATGTCCTCAATGGCGATGGGACTAAAATGGTATGCTCTCCGGTATGGTACGGACGGCCAGAAATCCAAAACAAATTAGCCAAATTCCATAGATTAAGTCAGACAGCAACATTTCCACCGGGTTTATGCTTGCAAGGTTGGGTGTGGATTAGCAAACAGCCCCAGTGGGAAGAAGATGTTGGGGCCTTGCCGCAAACCGTTTATCCTCTTGCCAGACAAGCGGAGGTAATTGGTCTGAAAAGTGCTTTGGGAATACCTATTTTAGCTAACAATACTGTTATTGCAGTTTTGCTATTTTATAGCCAAAATCTTCGTAAAGAAGAACGAGAATTAATAGAGTTAATTTCTGCTTTTAGCGACCTGGGTTCTATGGTTTCTACTTTTTCGGTTTTAAAAGAATGTGGCTTCGAGGATAAAGAGTATTTTAAACAGCTATTAGAAAATGCTTCTGATGCGATAACGATTTTAGATTATAAGGGAAATATTCTCTATAATAGCCCTTCTTTTGAAACGGTATTTGGCGATCGCCCCGAAGCATTGCTAGGAAAAAATGCGCTTAATTTTATTCATCCCAGGGATTTATCTGATGTTAAAGATGGCTTGAGGGCAATTGCGCAACGTCCAGAAATAACTCAAACTATAAAGGCGAGAATTTGTCACAAAAAAGATGGATGGCGTACCTATCAAATAAAAGGAAAAGGAGCGAAAAAAAGTTCGGGAGAAAAACAAATAATCGTACATAGTCGGGAGATATCGGAAAGTAAAAAAAAGGATAAGGGACTTTCAGAAATGTTAATCGAGAGCAGCATTGATGGTATCGTTGCCTTCGATCGCTTCTATCGCTACGCGGTCTGGAATCAAGCAATGGAAGAATTGTCGGGTATCGGTCGCAATGAAGCGATGGGGAAATCGGCTTTTGAAATTTTCCCTTTGTTGCCAAAAGATAATTGGGAATGCGAGTTTTTTAATGCAGCATTAGCAGGAGAAACAATCAAAGTCGAAGAGCAAACCTACATTATTCCAGCAACGGGAAAAGAGGGATTTTTTGAAGTATTTTATTCGCCTTTAAAAAATGAATTGGGAAAAGTCGAGGGCGGACTGGTAGTGGTGCGCGATACCACAGAACGGAAACGCTCGCAATTAGCTCTACAAAAAAGCGAGGAACTGGTGCGTTTGTTTGTGGAATATACGCCCCACCCAGTAGCGATGTTCGATCGCCAAATGCGCTATTTAGTAGCTTCTCGTCGTTGGTTGGCGGAAAGGGGTTGTAATTTAAAAGAGGAAGAAATTATAGGTCGCCCTCACTATGAAGTATTTCCCGAAGAAGGCGATCGCTGGAAACAAATTCACGATGCTTGCCTTGCTGGAGTGGGGCAAAAATGCGAGGAAGAATTAATAATCAAGGCAGACGGTTCCCAAGGGTGGGCGAGATGGGAAATTAATCCGTGGCAGAAAAGCGATGGGGAAATAGGGGGCAGCATTCTGGCGATTGAAGAAATTAGCGATCGCAAAGAAACTCAAAAACAACTTGCCGAAGTCAATACTAAATTGCAACAAGTTCTCGATGCTGCTACAGAAGTGGCTATTATCGCTACCGATGGGGGGGGAACGGTGACGGTATTCAACTCGGGGGCAGAAAAAATGCTGGGTTATGAGGCATCGGAGATAGTAGGCAAAGAAAATATGACTTTATTTCACTTGCCTTCGGAACTGACGGAAAAGGGTAAGGAAATGACCGTCCAAGCGGGGAGAACGATGGATGGATTTGATGTAATAGTAGAGGAAGCGTGCCAAGGAATTTTTGCCCCGAGAGAATGGACGTATTTGAGAAAAGACGGAAGTCACTTGTTAGCGAATTTGGTGGTGACGACGACGGGAGACGGCGATGGCAAGGTCGCGGGTTTTCTCGGCATTGCTACGGATATTACGGAACAGAAACAAACCCAGAGAGAACTAAAAGAAGCGGAAGCGGCAATTAGATCCCTTTATCAAGTAGCGTCAGATCCGAAGCTAAACTTCGACGAACGGTTGCAAAGACTGCTGGCCATGGGGAGGATGCGGTTTAAAACGGAAATAGGAATGCTTTCTCGTATCGAAGGCGATCGCTACGAGATAATGGCGGCGCAAGTACTGCCGGGGTTTCCTTTTTCTCTGAATGCGGGAGATGGGATGGAACTAAGACAGACTTTTTGTAGCGAGACGATAACAAGAGAGGAACCAATTAGCTTCGAGGCGGCGGGTAATTCGGAGTGGAAGTCCCACCCTGCTTATTCGACTTTTTTTAAGCTGGAAGCTTATATTGGCGTGCGGGTTGTGGCAGAAGGGAAAGTGCATGGAAGTTTGTGCTTTTCGAGTCCCCGTCGCCGGGAGGAGAAGTTTAAGGCGAGCGATCGCCAGTTTTTAGAGTTGATGGCTCAATGGGTTGGCAATGAAATCGAGCGGAACAATTCAAAAGCAGCTTTAGAGCGGCAAATTCAACAGGCGATGCTGCAAAAGCGATTGACGGAGGAAATTCGTTCGACTCTCGACAGTCAAGAAATCTTCCAGATAGCAGTTAAACCTATCGGACAAACTTTTGGAGTCAATCGCTGTCTGATTTATAATTACCTTAGGGAACCGAGACGGCATCTGCAATTGGTAGCCCAATATTTAGAAGCGGGCTATCAATCTGTGGAGGGGATGTCGGTGCTTGTGGAGGGGAACTCCCAAGTGGAGGAATTGTTGGGGGAAGATGGGGCGATCGCTAGCGAGGATGTCCGCTCCCATCCGATGATTATTATGGCAGAAACGGATATGTGTTGTCTGGTAGATGTGAAATCGGTATTGGCTGCGCGAACTTCCTACAGGGGGGAAGCGAATGGGGTAATCGCGTTGCATCAGTGCGATCGCCAGCGTCATTGGAGTACCGAAGAAATCGATCTGCTGGAATCAGTGGCAGGGCAAGTGGGAATTGCTCTGGCTCAAGCTTCTTATTTAGAGCGGGAGAAGCAACAAAGCGTGGAACTCAAAAGCGAGAACCAAGAACTAGAAAAAGCCAAAAAAGAGGCAGAAATGGCTAATCGAGCCAAAAGCGAATTTTTAGCGATGATGAGTCACGAGATTAGAACTCCCATGAACGCGATCGTCGGAATGACGGGGCTGTTGCTGGATACAACATTGGAGTCGAACCAACGAGATTTTGTGGAAACTATCCGCAACAGCAGCGATACTTTGCTGACGATTATTAACGATATTCTTGACTTTGCTAAAATTGAGTCGGGCAAATTAGAGTTAGAAGAGCAACCTTTTAATCTGCGAAGGTGTATAGAGTCGGCTTTGGATTTGGTGGCTTCTATTGCTAGTGCCAAGGGTTTAGAATTAGCTTATCTGATTCCTCCTCAAGCTACAGAAGCTCTTGTGGGAGATGTGACGCGACTGCGGCAAGTTTTAGCAAATTTACTTTCTAATGCTGTCAAGTTTACCGAAAAGGGGGAGGTTATTGTTTCGGTAATAGATGGAGGAGGCTCCCCTCTTGCTAAGGACGGAGGGGAACCAATGGAGAAAATCGAATTTTCTGTGAGAGATACGGGGATTGGGATTCCCAAAGAGCGTCTGGGGCTACTTTTTCAACCTTTCTCTCAAGTGGATGCTTCTATGACTCGCAAGTATGGGGGTACTGGCTTGGGGTTGGCGATTAGCAAGCGTTTGTGCGAGGCGATGGGGGGTCAAATGTGGGTGGAAAGCGAGGTTGGAAAGGGAACTACTTTTTATTTTACGATTGTGGCTCAGGCTACAGAACACCAGACAGAAGTTGACCTGCAAATGCCTCGCCCAGAGTTAAAAGGAAAACGGTTGTTAGCTGTGGATGATAATGCTACTAACCGGAAAATTATTAGCTTGCAGGCAGAGTCTTGGGGGATGCTGGTAAAAGCTGTTGATTCGGGGGCGGCGGCTTTGGCGTTGCTGCGGCAAAAAACGGATTTCGATTTGGCGATTTTGGATATGCAGATGCCAGAGATGGATGGTTTGAGTCTGGCAGTGCAAATTCAATCGATGCCGACGTACAAAAATTTGCCTTTGGTGATGTTGAGCTCGGTGGGGAAGCTAAGTTTTGAAGAAATAGGAGGTCGAGCTTCGTTTGCGGCTTTTTTGAGCAAACCAATTAAGCAATCTCAGCTTTACGAAGTGTTGGTTTCTGTTTTGGCTTCGCAACCGGTTTCGGTGAAGGTTGAAAAGAGGGAGCATCAGCCTCTATTCGATCGCCGCTTGGGTTCGGAGTTGCCGTTACGCATTCTGGTGGTGGAGGATGTGGCGGTTAATCAAAAGGTGGCGGTGCTTTCGTTGGAGAGGTTGGGCTATAGGGCTGATGTTGCTAATAATGGTATAGAGGCGTTGGAAGGGGTGCGCCGCCAGCATTACGATTTGATTTTTATGGACGTGCAAATGCCGGAAATGGACGGTTTGGAAGCGACTCGCCGTATTTGTAAGATGTTCGATCGCTCCCGACGTCCTTGGATTATTGCGATGACGGCTCATGCTATGGAGGGCGATCGCGAGGAGTGTTTGGAGGCGGGGATGAACGATTATATTAGCAAGCCGGTGCGGGCTGAGGCTCTGACGAAGGCTTTGTTTCGCTACCAGGAGCAGAAAAAGTTGGAAAAAATCTACGATTTTTCTGTTGGTGGTTCCCCAGGAAAAGAAAACGGTGGAGGTTCGACTGTTGTGGATGTTAACTCGCAACGGGAAGAGGATGAGGAGATAGTACGGGTGACAGGGGAGACGCCTGTTCTACGGGATCGGATGACAGGGGAGACGCCTGTTCTACGGCAAGATGCCTTTCCTACGGGGAAAAAATCGATTAATGGGAAGGAGGAGCGAAAAGCCCTCCGGGTCGCTTCGCGTTCCATGTCGCGTAGCGAAACGCCGAGTCCGGAACGGAAAAAGCCCCTGCCACTATCGATGCCGGCTATCGACGAGCAGGTTTTTGAGAGTCTGAGGGAGGAAGTTGGTGGAGGAGATGGGGAGTTTGTGGCGGAGGCGATCGAGAGTTATTTGGAGGAAGCTCCTCCGAGAATAGAGGCGATCGCGAAAGCAGTAGCAGCCAAAGATGCCGTGGCTTTGCGCAATTCGGCTCACGCTCTGAAATCCCTGAGTCTGACTATGGGGGCAAATGCTCTGGCGCAACTTTGTGGGGAATTGGAAGCGATGGGGCGGGTGGGAACTACTGCTAGTACCGGTGAATTGGTCGAACAGTTGGAGCCGGAGTATAAGAGAGTTGTCTCTGTTTTAAAATTAAAACATCCCAGGTGGCAAAATGATGAAAGCTGATTTCTGGAGCAAGCCTCCTCTGATTTTGGTCGTGGATGATGAAAAAACTTTGCGATTGGTACTGCGTCGCGTGATGCAGCAGGAGGGTTATGAGGTTGTGGAAGCAGTGGATGGAGAGGAGGCTTTACAGGTTTGCCAGCAGAAGCAGCCGGATATGATTTTATTGGATGCGATGATGCCGGGTATGGATGGGTTTACTTGCTGCGCGGAGCTGCAACGGCGACTGGCTGAAGGTTGCCCCCCGGTGTTGATGATTACGGCCCTTGACGACGGGCCATCTGTGGATTTGGCCTTTAAGGTGGGGGCCACTGATTACGTTACTAAGCCCATTCATTGGGCTGTTTTGCGCCAGCGAGTCCGTCGCTTGTTACAAACTCAGTGGGCCATGAGCGAGTTGCGCCTGCAAGTGGAGCGAGAGCGAATGTTAACGGAAAGGCAGCGCAAGTTAACTGAGGAGCTGGAGAAGGCCAATGAAGAGTTGCAGCGTTTGGCTTCGGTGGATGGTTTGACTGGGATTGCCAATCGTCGATATTTCGATCTTTATTTGGAGCGGGAGTGGAAGCGGGCCGCCCGCTGTCTTATGTCTTTGTCTATTATTATGTGCGATGTGGATTTTTTTAAGCCTTATAACGATACTTATGGACATCAGGCCGGGGATGATTGTTTGAAGTGGGTTGGGGAGATTATTAAGGGCCATCTGAGAAGGCCAACGGATTTGTTGGCCCGTTATGGCGGGGAGGAGTTTGCGATTGTTTTACCGGATACGGTGGCCGAAGGGGCTGTTTATGTGGCCGAAAATATTTGCCAGAAGTTACGGGAAAGGGGCATTCCCCATCAGGGCTCTCGGGTGAGCGATCGCCTGACTCTTAGTTGTGGGGTGGCGACGATGATTCCTGGCCCTGCTTCTCGCCCCGGCGAGTTGATTAAAACTGCAGATTTGGCCCTTTATCAGGCTAAGAAACAAGGTCGCGATCGGGTTGTTTTTAAGTCTTGTTCTTAGTTTTATCGGACTCCATTTCTGTCATTGCGAGCGACAGCGAAGCAATCTCAAGCGTCCAAATTTTATCCCTCGTACGTAAGTCCTGATTATTGATGAATTGAAAGGGTTATTCAAATAATAGATTATATTGGGAACTAAGCAAGGAGGAATGGGAACAATGACATTAAAAACCATCATTAAAATAACAGCAGATGGAAAGTTGGAGCTACCGCCAGAAATTCGTTCTCGGTTTCAGTCTGGGGATGAGTTTTTATTGGTGGAAGAAAAGGATAGTTTTATCTTAAAAAGAGTTGAAAATTCTGGGGTAGATGATATGAAAAATAAGGAAAAAATCGATGGAGACAATCGCTTTTTTGAAATAGCCGATCGCTTGGCAGAATTGAACGAAGTTGAGCCGATTGCTGAGGAGGAAATTTCAGAAGAGATTCGAGCTTACAGACGGGAAAAACGAGGGCAGTTATTAGATAGGCTAAACGCTGGCAAAAGCTACTTATAACTGGCAATGTCCGGCAAAAGTGGCGGAAAAAGGCGGCTCTAAGAAGATTGAAAATCGGGAAAATAACCAATGGCTACAATTACATATTGCAAAGCATTACCCGAACCTGCTGAAGAATTAAATGCTTTAGGGGTGACTCAATTCCAAGCATTCTTAATAGCATACTCCCTAATATTTCGTAAAGCAGTATGCGAAACGGTTCAACATTTATTGTCTGGTAATGGGTTTAATAAATCTACTTGGAACACACATTTGCAAGAGGCGTATCAAATTAATAAAAGACACGCTAATGGTGTAATTGCATCGGCAAAAGGTCAAGTAGAATCGGCAAAAGAATGTCGTAAAAATTACATTAAGCAGTTAGAAGGAAAATTAAGCTCTGCAAATCGATGGTTGAAAAAATCTGAGAAAAAGTTAAAGGATGCTCGGAAGTTTTATCGAAAAAAGAGCTGGGAAAAGAGTAAAACTGGCTGCGGCTTTCCTTTGTCATGTTCCTTAAAATACGTCGCTCGGCCAGGCAAGTTTAGGGACAGCGATGTTGAAGAAGCCGAGCGCCAGAAAAAAGACACAAACTGGCAGTATCTAAGATTTAAGATTCACCATAAAAAGCGTTACATTTACCATTTAACCAAGAAAATTGAACATTTAAAGTCTGCTAAAATCCAAGTAAAAGTGCCATCAAACCAGGTTTTTGTCGTCGGTAGTAAGACAGAAAGTTACGGCAACCAAGTCTGTCAATGGGATGGTAAAAGCATTAAATTTAGAGTTCCTTATTGCTTAGAAAAAAGGTTTGGCCAATATGTTGAAACAGAGTTTGGTGGGTTCAAGAGAAACATTAATCGAATGCCTGCTGATGGTACTAAAACTTGGCATTTTTACTACAAGCAAGGTAAATGGGTAGGTGCAGTTCAGTTTACTCCCGAACCGGTCAATCAAATATCTCGTTCTATTAATTATGGGGCCATTGGTTTAGACATTAACCCAGGTAGCATTGGATGGGCATATTGTGATGCCGATGGGAATCTAAAGGAACATGGACAGATACCATTAGAAATGGGATTGCCCAAAAATAAACAAAATGGTAAAATAACTAATACTTGCTTAGTAATTCAACGATTAGCCAATAAATATGCTTGCCCGGTAGTAATAGAAAATCTGGACTTTAGCAAGAAGAAAGAAATACTTCGAGAAAAAGGCAAAAAATACTCTCGAATGCTATCTAGTTGGGCATACAACAGATTTGTTGAACTACTCGAAGCTATTCTAAATAACCGAGGGATTCAACTTATTAAAATCAACCCCGCGTACAGCAGTTTAATTGGTTTAGTCAAATATGCTCGAATGTATGGATTAGCCAGTGACGAAGCGGCTGCACTGGTTATCGCTCGACGTGGGATGAGACTTTCTGAACGACTACCGCGCTCCTTAACCGCCTATCCTCTCGTGAAGCGGGGAAAGCACGTTTGGAGCGCGTGGAACAAATTAAATAAATTAGTAAAGTCCTGGGATGCTATTAAATCTCGCCATGATTACTATGGCATTTCGGTCTCTAACTGGGAATCATTGGTTAAGCCACAGTGCTAGTCCTCGGATTGACATTGTGGCAAGTCTTTGGCGCTAACGATTGACGAAACATGACCGTGGTGTTTTTCTTTGTTAGATAAAGCTCTTTTTGAGCGATTTGACAAGGTTTTTTGAAGCGGCTATTCCCAGAATGGTAAAGGAAGATTGGCTTGGTTCTTATCAAACTATTGAAGGAATTAGCTTAACTTTAACGAGAATAGGAAGGCGATTTAAGAGGGGGAATTATTTAGTTGATGCTGGAGAAGAACTGATAAATAATTATGAGGAAATGGAGTCAGATTTTTTGTTGTTCTTTCCAGAGTTAATTGATTTTGTCGGACAAATATAAGGGTTAGGGTTAAGAAACCCGGTTTTTTGAAAAAACCGGGTTTCTGAGATAGATAGCCATTTTTTTGTAGGTCGGGTGGAACGGAGTGGAACCCGACATCCGATAAATAATTATGAAGAAATAGAGCCAGATTTGAAAATTTTAATTTGGGGATTTGTCCCTTCCAAAGCAAATACGATTTAAAATTGAATCATCCGCAGCAATAATATAGATGACCAAGCTTGACCTCTGCGAACTGCAAAATGGACCCCACGAGCCCTATCCAAGAACTCCACGCCCAAGCCATGAATAAGGCCGAACTTGCCGAACTTGCCAAACTTCGCGGCGAAAAGTCGGCCCAGCAAGACTTACGAGAAAGGAACGAGAGCTTGAAAGCCACGTCTCTTTAGAGCGTGGATGAAAAGCGAACGGCGACTTCAGTCGCCTTTTAAAAAGTTGTCATTTTCCTACTTTTAATATTATCATATTAGCGTGGAGGTGATAAAGATGTATGGATGCCAACAAGAGTTAATTAAAAGTCCCGAAAATGTCCCTTTTTTAGAATACTTATGCACGACGGCTAATAAGCTTGTTAATTGTGGTATTTATTTGGCAAGACAATGGTATTTTAAATTGGGATATATTACGGGAAAATACAACTTAGAAAAGGAATTAAAGTCCCAGATAAATTATAAGTTTTTGCATTCTCAGGCAGCACAACAAACTCTGAGAGGAGTAGCAGAGGCATTTAAGTCTTATAAAGAGCTATCTAAAAAGTACAACAAAGGAGAATTAGCAGACAAACCTCAACTGCCTAAGTATCGCAAAAAAGGAGGAATGGGAGTAATAACTTATCCCAAGCAAGCTTTAAAACTAGAAAAAGGTCAGGTAAGAATACCTTTAGGAAAAAAAGTTAAGGCCCTTTTTAAGATTGATGCTTTTTCCCTGGACTTTCCAAGTAATCTTGAGTTTAAAGAAATCAGAGAGATTAGGATTTTACCTCGAAATGGTTGCTTTTATGTCGAATGGGTTTATGAGTTAAATGCCAATAAACCCCAACTAGATAATGCTAAAGTTTTAGGTATTGACCACGGAGTTGACAATTGGTTAAGTTGTGTCTCTAATCTGGGGACAAGCTTTATAATTGATGGCAAACATCTTAAATCAAAAAATCAATGGTACAACAAACAAGTAGCCAAGATTAAAGAAGGTAAACCCCAAGGATTTTGGTCTAAAAAATTAGCTGGCGTAACTGAAAAACGCAATAGACAAATGCGCGATGCCGTCAACAAAGCAGCAAGGTTAGTGATTAACCATTGCTTAAAGCATGGCATTGGTCGGATAGTTTTTGGTTGGAATAAACGGCAAAAAAATAGCATCGATATCGGTGCAAAAAACAACCAAAAGTTTGTACAAATTCCAACGGCAAAACTTAAAGAACGGATTAATCAGTTATGTGAATTGTACGGCGTAGAGTTTATTGAAACTGAAGAATCGTATACCTCACAAGCATCGTTTTTAGATGATGATTTTCTGCCAACTATCGGTGAAAAACCCGAGAGCTGGAAAGCATCAGGTAGGCGAATCAAGCGAGGACTCTATCAAACTCAACATGGTTTATTAGTTAATGCTGATATTAATGGTGCGGCAAACATTCTCAGAAAAGTAGCAACAACTTTAGGATTTTCTCTTGAAGGAGTTTGTAGAGGCAATTTGACTATGCCTTTAAGAGTTCGTTTTTGGACTACTTAAGAATCCCCGTGTCTTTAGACCGGGGAGAAGTCAATTTATCAGGCTTACGAGCTAGAATACCAAGCTGCCCGAGGCGTTGCCCCACTGACCGATGCCGAACCTACGCGATCGGTCTTGCATCGTAGCGCCGCGACCCTGGCGATGGCCTGCGGCGAATTACAGAGGGCCGAAGAACTGATTATCGCCGCCCTCACTGGCAGTCCCCCTGCGGACGTGGCGGAAGAACTCAAGGACCTGTTCGTGCAACTGAACTTGCGCCACTATCTCGAAAGGCGAGGGGTTCAGTTGCCTGAAGAACAACTCCAACGCCTTGCTTGACACTCTGGGGGTTAAAACCACGCAGATTCTTTAGGCTATACCTAAAAGGGGCGCATCAATTGGCATTTCTGCCACCGACCCTCTAAGAATAGTTGCTTTCGCTAATGGTTACTTTTTTCTGGGCACTACCACTTAACTTCTATACGCTCCACAACCTGCGTTGTTTGCCCCGCTGAATGTCGTTCTGCACTCTAAATAGAGCCGTCGGTTCTCCGGTGGCCGGAATTTCACCTGAACTAGGATGCTTCATTGCGTAGGCGTTCACCCCTTGTTAAAACTTTATAAAAAGAAGAAGAGGTAGAGAAAAAAGCAGTGGAAACAACAATTATAAAAATAAGCAGCTATTCCTATAAAATCCTTCAGGAAATAGCAGATAAGTATGGAGATAATTTGGAAAATATCGTGGAAAAAGCTATAGAAGATTATCGCCGAAAACTGTTTTTAGAAAAAGCGAATCGAGCTTTTGCTGATTTGCGAAATAACCCCGAGGCATGGGAAAAAGAATTAGAGGAACGTTCGGCGTGGGATGTGACTTTAACTGATGGATTAGAATGACTGAATTAAAACTATTGCAATTCATCGATAAGACTGTAGGGGCAAAGCATTCGGGCGGTAAATTTTGAAAAAAAAGCGTTAACTTTTATGTCCGAATGCTTTGCCCCATCCCACGTTTAATTTTCTGTAGTTCAAACTGCTAACAATCGCGCATAATTTCCCCCTTATTATAATTCGTCCGCTAGTCTTAAAGCGAATTCGTGGGTGGTTCCATCCAAACGAAATCCCAGTAAAACGAGTTCTTCTATTACTGGCTTAATTAAGTTCAAATATCCTCTTTGCTTTGCCTTTAATAGGATGCCAATAGTACCGGTAATTTTTAAACCTAAATCCTTGGCATAATTTCTAGCTAAACCATCATCTAAGATAACTAATGAATCAGGATTTTCTAACCCTAAAGCTATTGCTTCTAGTTCGCCTCTGCCCAAAATATCGATCGCGGCAGATAATGGGATTAAATTTAAGTTTGGGGATGGAACTGGTCTAAACCAGGGGTAATCTTCTGTATTGGGTAAGGCAACTCCTAAATTCCTCCCTTCTGCTAATTCGATAGCTACTCCCTGGGGTAGAATTATATTACCGTACATTTGAGGTAATAAATCGAGTAAGTTGGTTTGATATAAATATTGAATTGGGGAGGTATTAATTATGACTTTAGGCATTGGCAAAATCCGACCTTAATTCCCGTTCGCTTAACTTAAAAGTGTTGACTCCATAATCCCCTAATTTGCTTAAAAATACTACTTTGGGAATGCCCGCAAAATTGGCTGCCGCACCGGAAGAAAGTCGGCCCATTTCATAAAATTTAATGGCGGCTAGAAGGCGAATTTCAGCACTCAATTGTTCGGGGGTTAGTTTTAATGCAGATAAGCTTTCTTCTGGTATGGTAATGGCTATTTGTTGTGTCATTTTTTCTCCTATTTCTATTAAAATAAATGGGCAGGTTTAATTTTATGGCTTTTTATCTACTTTTGGATTGACTACAAGTTGGGAAGGAATTACTAAATTTTAACATTTTCTCTGACTTTTGCTTTCCCAGCAACAAGAGAAATTGGCAAAGATGATAATACATCTAAATACCACCACCAACGATGAGGGGATATTTCTTCAGATTGACGTTTTGCTGCTAGATTTACGAGAAAGGAACGAGAGCTTGAAAGCCACGTCTCTTTAGAGCGTGGATGAAAAGCGAACGGCGACTTCAGTAGCCCAAACATCAAATCAGCCGTGGCAATCTCAGAATTGTAGGTTGTGCGGACCTTCGTGAAACCCAACATCTGATAAGCATAGAGACCTAAGAAACCGGGTTTCTCAGACAATACCTTCGCCAGCATCGAGATTTAAGAAACCGGGTTTTTTGAAAAAACCCGGTTTCTGGCGGGGGAGGAACGCCATTTTCTTGCAGGTATTTTTATTTTGGCGAAGGTATTGTTAATTCCTCTTAACAATCTTGCAGGAATGTCCGTAAGGAAATCATTATTCTTGCATAGAAAGTTGCACCGAAGCGTATTTTGCGGTAAAAAAACATTAAAGTAGGACTTACGCATTAGGAATGAAATTTATGGGCGAGGTTAAGGTTAAAGTTAAATTAACTAATGCTTTCGATCTAGCTCGGGTCCAACGAGGCTTGTTGAATCCAGAGGAGGTAAAAAGTTATGAGGCTGATGCTGTAGTGGATACGGGGGCCGTGCGTTGCGTGATGCCTCTTCATGTAGTTCAGCGTTTGGGGCTGGCAACTATGGGCCAGCGGATGGCTGAATATGCAGACGGTCGTCAGGAAGCGGTGGCCATGACTGAGGCTTTTATGTTGGAGATTTTGGGTAGGGAAGAAATAGAGACGGCTATGGTTTTGGGCGATGAGGTGTTAATCGGTCAAACTACTTTGGAAAAGATGGATTTGTTGGTAGATTGCGCGAATCAGCGTTTGGTGGCCAATCCCGCCCATCCAGACCAGCCGATATCTAAGATTCGATAGGGACTTGCCAAAAAATAGAGTACCAATGGTAGGTTGGGTGGAGCGAACCTCCACCCAACACATCGGTATTTTATTAAATGGCAAGTCCCTAATCAGTCTTCTTGGGGGATAAACTCTTCCTCCTATTTTATCGGCTTGAGGCTAGAGAGCGTGCCTTTGAAACCCGGTTTTTTAGAAGACAAGACCTGCTCTCTAATCTGTTTACCATCGCTTGTCTTCAGAATTAAATCGACTAACGAAGAGTTCTGGAGTAATAATTTCTACTCCTTGAAAAGGATTTAATATTAATAAATCTTTATCTCCAGTTACAATTATATCGGTATTGCCACTAAGAGCCAATTCTAAAAACTTATTATCTTTTTCATCTCGACAAACTGTTACTGTTTCTGTTATCGTTACTAGCTGGGACGAGCTAGTAAATTTAAGCAAAAACATCTGCCTTTCTTCTACCGAAAGATATTTGTTGAATTTGGGACGATTCAGGACTTGCTCTAATTCGTTTATAGTCTCTTCAGAATATAAAATTATTCCGAGTTTTTCTCCTAATTCAATTGCCTTAAAGGGCATTGAATTTTGAAAAATCAAAGCACTTACTAAAACATTGGTATCGAAGACTAATCTATTCGTCATTATCTTCAGCTAAAATCTCTTGCAAAATTTCTGGAGTTAAGCCTCGTTGTTGGGCGCGATCGCCTATTTCTGCCATAACTTCTGTTAAGGTCTTATCCTGCAAATTTCTCCGGAAAAATAATTGAATAATAGTGCTTAACTGTTGCCTGGTTTCAGGGTTCGCAGTTTCAAAGGCGGTCTTAATATTGTCGTCAACTTCAATTTTAATAGTTGCCATTGTTCTTAATTAAAAGAGACATAATTTGCGGTTTAAAATTAATTATAACATTAACGTAAAACAGCCAGAAACCCGGTTTTTTGGAAAAACCGGGTTTCTTAATTCCTCTAGCAATCTTCGGGTAATGTTACTCCGCCGACATATCCAACCTGTCATTGCGAGGCGGTGGGAAAACGAGTTAGCCTTCTGGCCCAAACATCAAATCAGCCGTGGCAATCTCAGAATTGTAGCCCAAACATCAAATCAGCCGTGGCAATCTCAGAATTGTAGGTTGTGCGGACCTTCGTGAAACCCAACATCTGATAAGCATAGAGACCTAAGAAACCGGGTTTTTGCGAAAAACCCGGTTTCTGCTGGGCCAGTTAGCCTGAAAAAATTGGCGAAGGCATTGTTAGAAAAAGCTAAAGAATTGTAGGTTGGGTGGAACGGAGTGGAACCCAACATCTTCGTTGGG
>CAZUCT010000116.1:0-126 GCA_964619285.1 uncultured bacterium
GAAAACCTACAATTCAACGCTTTTTGCTAATTGCTAATTGCTAATTGCTAATTGCCTACCAAGTTAAGAAACCCGGTTTTTTGCCAACCGGGTTTCTAATTGCTAATTACCTACTCTTGCCTCTTG
>CAZUCT010000116.1:226-14609 GCA_964619285.1 uncultured bacterium
CCTCTTGCCTCTTGCCAAGTTAAGAAACCCGGTTTTTTGCCAACCGGGTTTCTGATTGCTAATTACCTACTCTTGCCTCGTATTGCCTCTTGCCTCTTGCCAAGTTAAGAAACCCGGTTTTTTGCCAACCGGGTTTCTGACTGAGATGCTCCCCAGGCATCCTGCCTGTTCCCCATTCCCAAAATTAAAAAATCCCGATTTAGATTGCTGTTGAAAGAAAGCAAGAGATATCCAATATTTTCTTGAGGAAAAATGGCTCGGAATCTTTCTTTCAAACAGACTTCTTCTTATGTTGACAACAGCTATGCCGAAAAAATTCAATTGAAACGCAGTAGGCTGATTAGGGCCATAGTTTTGATGTTGCTCGTAACCGGTTTAATAAGTATTAACCTGCATCGACTGGTCCAACTGCAACTGGTACAGGGGACCGAACTGCGGGAACGGGCCGAAAACAACCGCATTCGTCTAATACCCATAGCCGCAAAACGGGGTTTAATTAAAGACCGCAAAGGCCGAGTATTGGCTTCTTCTCGCTCGATCCGTTCCGTCTATTTATGGCCCCGAGAACAACCAGCAGAAAAATGGCCCGATACTGCAGCTAAACTCAGTTCTTTGGTGAAGGTTCCCACAGAGGAAATTCTGCAAAAGCTGGAAGCGGCAGGTTATAGATCTGCCCTGCCCGTAAAAATTGCCAGCGATATCGATCGCACCACTTTCGTTGCTTTAGCAGAACAAGCGGGTAACTTGCGCAGTCTGGAAGTTCGTACCGAAGTAACTCGCCAATATCCTCATGGCACTTTAGCAGCCCACCTTCTCGGATACACCGGCGAAGCTAGCAGAGAAGAGCTCGAAGCTCACCCCGAATATCCCATGGGCATGGTCGTCGGCAAAATGGGAGTGGAACGCAGCGCCACCAAACAACTAAATGGAGTTTGGGGCAACCGTCTCATCGAAGCCAATGCCAGAGGAGAAGAACTCCAAGAATTGGGAATAGAATATCCCACACCCGGCGATCCGATACAGCTAACTATCGACCTCGACTTGCAAAAAACAGTCGAGAAAGCCTTGGGCAACCGACGGGGGGCGGCGGTGGTTATCGACGTGAAAACTGGGGCGGTGTTGGCGATGGCTAGCGGGCCCACATTTAATCCCAATATCTTCTCGGGTAACGTCACATCCCAAGAGTGGAAGCGCTTGCAAGGTTCCCAGAAACCGTTTTTAAATCGGGCGTTGCAAGGCTATCCCCCTGGCAGCACTTTTAAAACTGTAACAGCAACTGCCGCCATCCAGTCGGGTACATATTCTCCTAATTCCCGAGTTCCAACTTACAGTACAATCACCATCGGTGGCATTACTTTCAAAGAACATAGCAGCGGTTACGGGGTAATTGGTTTTCGGGATGCTTTGGCTTACAGCAGCAATACTTTCTTTTATCAAGTCGGAGTCAACACCGGTGCCGAGGCGATTTCTAAGTGGGGGCGAGAGTTGGGTATTGGCGGCAATATCGATATGGAGTTGTTAGGGTTGGATGGGAACCACGGTCAAATTCCGACTCCCGCCGAGAAGGAGAAGATGTACGACGAACCTTGGCATATTGCAGATTCGGTGACGATGACTATCGGGCATGGTTTGGTGTTGGTAACGCCTTTGGAGCTGGCGGTGATGGCAAGCACGATCGCTAACGGCGGCTATCGGGTTCAACCCCACTTGCTCGCTTCTCTTACTAATACAGAAAAAACTAAGCCGGTTAAAACTGCTTTGAGACCGGAGACTATTAATACAGTGCGCGAGGGATTGATAGATGTAGTCAGGAAGGGAACTGCTCGTTGGTTGAACGACGGCACTATTCCCCTGAGTGGGGGCAAGACTGGCACCGTCGAGCTTCCAGGACAGTCGATCGATAATGCAATGTTTGTGGGTTTTGCTCCCGCTTACAATCCCCAGATTGCGATCGGCGTTGCCGTTGAGGAAGGCGGTTACGGTTCCGTTGGAGCCGCGCCGATCGCCCATGAAGTATATAAAACGTATTTTGGCAGTAAATAGTTCGTAGTAATCGCTTCAGCGATTGAATTAAGATAGTTCGTAGTAATCTAGTTCGTAGTAATCGCTTCAGCGATTAAATTAAGGGGAGTTTATAGTTCGTAGTAATCTAGTTCGTAGTAATCGCTTCAGCGATTAAATTAAGGGGAGTTTATAGTTCGTAGTAATCTAGTTCGTAGTAATCTAGTTCGTAGTAATCGCTTCAGCGATTAAATTAAGGGAAGTTTATAGTTCGTAGTAATCTAGTTCGTAGTAATCGCTTCAGCGATTGGATTAAAATAGGCAATTAAGTAGGTAGGCAAAAATATTTACATAAAAATTGACCCGTAGAACGCGGCTATTGCCTGTTCGATGTCTAATTAATTTTGCACTCCTACTTATCAATCTCGTCCTGGAGCCTTATTTTGGCGTAAGAAACCCGGTTTTTTCCAAAAACCGGGTTTCTGAACTACCTCAATAAGAAACCCGGTTTTTTCCAAAAACCGGGTTTCTGAACTACCTCAATAAGAAACCCGGTTTTTCGCACAATACCTTCGCCAGCATCGAGATTTAAGAAACCGGGTTTCCGGTTTTTCGCACAATACCTTCGCCAGCATCGAGATTTAAGAAACCGGGTTTTTTCAAAAAACCCGGTTTCTGGCGGGCGAGGAACGCCATTTTCTTGTAAGTATTTTTATTTTGGCGAAGGTATTGTCGCAAAAACCGAGTTTCTTCCCGCTACCCTCAAAAGCTACTTCACTCCCCTAAAGCTGATACTGCCGTTCGGCGCATTTACATCTAGGGCACAATCACCATTATTAGAAGGTGTTTGACAGCCTTCTGTTTCAGTACTCCAATCGCCATCTAAGCTAGTTAGATTGTTCGCGAAATTCCTTAACGGATCCGGATCCCTAGGTTGCTCGCTCGAACGAAGGGCAAGAGTATGTTTAAATTCATCATCGTTAGAGTTGGGAACGCTAGCTAAGAAATTGGAATTTGTAATTGTACCATTGACAACACTAAACTCATTCTGAGCTTCGAACTCCAGGCCCTGAACCGTAGTAGCTTCTGGGTCTTCTGTCCAATCCACAGCCAGAATGTCTGGAACAAAGTCTGGATCGGCAAAACCCCTTGCTTCAGTTACCTTTACGCTCATAGCTTCAAAAGTACGATTGGGGTTCTCGTTGGTCAAGACTGATGCGGGCAAGGTCAAAATACCCGATATGCCAGAAATTCCTGCATCCCCCTCCAAGTTGCCAATGGAAAATTCATAAAAAACCGGACTTGCCAGCTGAATGTCCCGACCGGAAAGATTATCTACTTGTTCGATAAAACCCTTGCCTCTTCGACGAGACCCTTCAACGTAGAAATTCTCAATGGTTAAATCGTTATTGACATCGTACCGGCCATTTTCATTCAGGTCTATAACCAAATTATTCTCATTTCGTTCGTAACCCACTTGTCCTCGAACAAAACCGTACTGGTTGCAGCAATTAGCAATTAGCGATAACTTTTTGGTTTTCTTCAAAGGTGACGTGCTTCCCAAAAGCTACCTCACTCGCTTAAGAACGGTACTGGCGCTGGTAAAATCGATGGCGCAATCGCCATTGCCATAAGGAGTTGCGCAACCTTCTGCTCCTTCATAGGAATCGTCATCTAAACTGCTGAGATTGGCAATGATAAATGGAACGGGGTTGGCTGGATCGAAGGCAACACCTTGATTGCCAACACGAAAAGAAAGACTGTCTCCAAACTCGCCCACTTCCTCGTTAGACCTGGGAATGGTACTCCTGAAATTGGCAAACGTTACTCGACCATCGACAACGCTAAACTCATTGTCACCCGTGGTAGTTTCTCCCCGAATAGTATTAGCAACATCGGTGAAATCTGCCCAATCAACATCTTCCAGGCTTTCGATAAACTCATCGTTATCAAAACCCCTGCCCTCAGTTACCTTAACGCTAAGAGCTTGAAACTGACGATTGGGGTTCTCGTTCTCAAGGACTGACGCAGGCAAGCTCAGAACACCGGAGATAGAACCTACTCCTGCATCCCCACCCGAGTTCTCAAAGGAAAATTCATAAAACACCGGGCTTGCCAGCTGAATGTCCCGACCGGAAAGATTATCTACTTGTTCGATAAAACCCTTGCCTTTTTGACGACTTCCTTCAACGTAGAAATCCTCAATGGTTAAATCGTTATTGACATCGTATCGGCCATTTTGATTCAAGTCGATAACCAAGTCATCCTCATTTCGTTCGTAACCCACTTGTCCTCGAACAAAACCGTACTGGTTGCGCAGATTCGCCCCTGCCAGTTCTAAAGTATCGTTACCGCCGCCGGTATCGGCTATTTTACTGCCCCCGGCATTGTTAGCGTTAAGCCGATAAACATCGTTGCCCGTTCCACCTTGCAAAGTATCGGCACCGCCGCCGCCGATTAAAATGTCTCGACCTTCGTTTCCATCTAATTTATCGTTACCCGGACCGCCATCTAAACTGTCGTTACCGCCGCGACCGACTAGATTATCATTTCCCCGACCGCCGATGAGAGTATCCGCTCCACCGCTTCCTGAAACATCGTCGTTACCGTTTCCACCGTCGAGCAAATCGTTATTATTTCCACCGTTCAACGTATCCGCCCCTCCACTTCCTACTGCCACGACACCGCTCGTGCTTAGAATTACCTCACCCGTAAGGTTATCTACTCGTTCGATAAAACCTTCTCCTGCCGTGCCGTCTTCTGCAAAGAAATTTTCTATAGTTACATCGTTCGCGACATCGACCTCGGCATTTCGATTCAGGTCGATAATCAAGTTAGTTCCTTGTCGTATATAACCAATTTTTCCTTCAGTCAAACCCCCTCGGAACAGATTACCCCTTCCCAAATTTAAAAGGTCGCTATCCCCCGCTGAATCGTTAATAACCACCCCGCCGGAATTGCTAGCATGAAGCCGATAAGTATCGTTACCTTCTCCACCTAGCAAAACATCGGCCCCCGCACGACCGTTAAGAGTGTCGTTGCCTGCGCCGCCGTTAATCGTATCTGCATCGCTAGTACCCTGGAGTAAATCCGCATCGTCTGTTCCATCAATCCTTTGCCGGAGCTGTCTTTTATTGCTGCCGCTGCGAGTCTCTATCCCCGGCAATTCATCGGGAATTAAGCCTGAAGGCCCGCCCCCTTGGGGGACATAATTTAATGGATTTTCAATTTCTAAATCCGGACTTAGTGGAATGTAATTGTCTGCCTCTAGGTCAAACATAGTTTTCCTGAATTTTAAGTTACAACAAGCATTAATGCCTAGAACCCTTGTATTATCAAGGGTTTTAGCTTCTAAGTTTAGAAGTCTCTGCCCATTCTATTCGAGGAATCCTAATTCGGCAACAAAAATAAGATTAAGTTTTGTTAAGGCTCCAAGGAGGTTTGGACAGCCCCAGTCGGTGGCGATGGCCTACTAATGTCGGCCAACCATGGAAAGCTCGGAAACCCGGTTTTTCCCAAAAACCTGGTTTCCGAGCTACCTCAAATGGTGGCGCATCTCTACTTTTTTAGCCCTACCCTCAAAAGCTGGGAGCAAGTCAGTTTTGTAAAAAAACAAGGTTCAGTTAACAAGAACGCAATTAGCAATTAGTAATGAGCAATTAGCAATTAGCGATAACTTTTTGGTTTTCTTCAAAGGTGACGTGCTTCCCAAAAGCTACCTCACTCGCTTAAGAACGGTAGTGCCGCTGGTAAAATCGATGGCGCAATCGCCATTGCCAAAAGGAGTTGCGCAACCTTCTGCTCCTTCATAGGAATCGTCATCTAGACTGCTGAGATTGGCAATGATAAATGGAACCTGATTCGATGGATCGAAGGGAACGCCTTGATTGCCAAAACGAAGGGCAAGACTATTTACAAACTCGCCCACTTCCTCGTTAGACTCGGGAACGTTACCAAAGAAATTGGCGAATGTAATTTGACCATCGACAACGGTAAACTCATTGCTACCTGCCTCTTCTTCTCCCCGAATAACAGCAGTACCAGTGTGTTCTGTAAAATTAACATCTTTAATTTCAGGCACAAACTCATCGTTAGCAAAACCGCTTGCGTCAGTTACCTTAACGCTAAGAGCTTCAAACTTACGATTGGGGTTCTCGTTCTCAAGGACTGCCGCAGGCAAGCTCACAACACCGGAGACCGAGTTAACTCCTGCATCCCCACCCGAGTTCTCAAAGGAAAATTCATAAAACACCGGGCTTGCCAGCTGAATGTCCCGACCGGAAAGATTATCTACTTGTTCGATAAAACCCTTGCCTTTTTGACGACTTCCTTCAACGTAGAAATCCTCAATGGTTAAATCGTTATTGACATCGTATCGGCCATTTTGATTCAAGTCGATAACCAAGTCATCCTCATTTCGTTCGTAACCCACTTGTCCTCGAACAAAACCGTACTGGTTGCGCAGATTCGCCCCTGCCAGTTCTAAAGTATCGTTACCGCCGCCGGTATCGGCTATTTTACTGCCCCCGGCATTGTTAGCGTTAAGCCGATAAACATCGTTGCCCGTTCCACCTTGCAAAGTATCGGCACCGCCGCCGCCGATTAAAATGTCTCGACCTTCGTTTCCATCTAATTTATCGTTACCCGGACCGCCATCTAAACTGTCGTTACCGCCGCGACCGACTAGATTATCATTTCCCCGACCGCCGATGAGAGTATCCGCTCCACCGCTTCCTGAAACATCGTCGTTACCGTTTCCACCGTCGAGCAAATCGTTATTATTTCCACCGTTCAACGTATCCGCCCCTCCACTTCCTACTGCCACGACACCGCTGAGGCTACGAACTTCCTCCCCAGAAAGATCGTTTATTTGTTCGATAAAGCCCTCTCCTGCCGTGCCGTCCGCAGCAAAGAAATTTTCCACGGTTAAATCGTTACTCGCATCGATCTCCCCATTTTGATTTAGGTCGATAACTAAGTCAGTTCCTTCTCGTACAAAACCAACTCTTCCTTCGAGCAAACCGCCTCTGAAGAGTCTCACCCTCCTCAGATTTCTCCTCATAATTAATGAGTCGCTATCGCCACCGCTATCATTTATTGTAGTTCCTCCTGAAATGCTAGGATTTACCACATACTTATCGTTACCTTCTCCACCTTGCAAAACATCGGCACCCACGCGACCGTTTAAAACGTCGTCGCCGTCGCCACCGGTTATCGTATCTGCATCGTTGGTACCGATGAGGCGATCGTCGTCTGCAGTTCCATTAATGTTTGCCCGAGGCTGTATTTTCTTGCCTGTCAGAACGTCCTCATTATTATTCCTGCTGCGAGTCTCTACGACCCCCGGCAGTTCTTCTACCTCTGGCAATTCTAACCCATCGGCGATCGAGGCAGAAGACCCGCCTCCAATTAAATTATTTAATTGATTTTCAATTTCTAAATCTGGACTTAGTGGAATGTAATTGTCTGCCTCTAGGTCAAACATAGTTTTCCTGAATTTTAAGTTACTTATCAATAAGCATTAATACTTAAAACCATTGATAATACAAGGGTTTTAGCTTCTAACGTTGGAAGTCTCTGCCCATTCTATTCGAGAAATCCTAATTCGGCAACAAAAATAAGATTAAGTTTTGTTAAACTGAAACCCGGTTTTTTGCCAACCGGGTTTCTTGTGGCATCCATTTTGAAAAAACCAAAAGATGGCCAATGCTTATTTTTTTCGATTTTTTTTCTTCCATGGCAGCTTAAGCGATCGGGAGCAGGTCAGCTTTGTAAAAAGTCGAAAATTTTGTTCCCAACCGCCGATCGCTTTACCATTAACCATTAGCAATTAGCAATTAGCAAAAATCGTTAACCTCTTGGTTCGCTTTAAAATTGACCTGCACCCAGAGCGATCGCTCTCCCCGCCCCCGCTTCTACCATAATAATAATTGAGCCTCAGCTTCTTCTGTCGTTTCCTCCGATTTTTTGACTTTCAAATTCTCCTTTTCCTCCACTTCTAATTCCTCTAATTCCAACTCTTCCTCCGAGTCTAATAAACTCTGGGCCGCCTCTATCATTTCCTCCTGAATATCTCGCAAATCTTCCCGATTTTTCAAATAAGTTTTCAAAGCTTCCAACGGCTCTAAACTGCTGCCATGTTCCAACTCCGGCAAGCGCGGCCTCGCCAATTGACTGACTAATTCCGGTTGAATCGTATAACTATGAGCCCCGCTCAGAGCTAGATGCAATTCTCCATTTTCGATCGCCTCCAACTGTTCGGAACGCAACTGATAAATTAACCTTACCACCGCATCTTCTAGATCTTGTTTTTGAATCGCTTTAATCAACTTTTCTTGCGGATTTTCTACCTCGGAAACATCAACTTTAATCGTTTTAAAAGGCCGCGCTGGCAGAGTGCAAAACTCCCAGTTAGCGCGACCTCGTTCTAATTCTACTAACACGAAACCCTTATCTTCTTTCTCCTCGCTAAAATCCACCCTTTCGATACTGCCGGGATAAACAATGGGCGGATTATTAGACTTATTTAAGTTTTGATGTTTGTGAACGTGACCTAATGCCACATAATCAAAATCGGGACGATTTAGTAAAGAAACTGGCAGAGTAAAACCTTTACCCACAGCTAAATAACGTTCCGCCCCCAAACTAGCTTTATCTGCCATTAAATGTGCCAAAAGTACGGTAGGAATTTGGGAATCTAACTTTCTAATTTCTCCTTCGATCGCAACTGTTAATTTTTCAGCGATTAAATCGTTAACCTCTTCCATCGACTTACCGTCAGTTTCTTTTTTAACCATCAAACCAGAACGATTTAACCAAGGCAAAGTAATAATTTGTACCGGACCATTTTTAGTATTAATGGGGTGAGTTTCCAAGCGATCGCCCACAAAAATACCCCGCACTCCCAAAGTCCGATAAATTCCCAAACTCGCCCCCCCTTTTCCCTGGGAATGTTGGTCGTGATTTCCTACTAATAAAACTGTAGGAATGCCGGCATCCACCAAACGCCGAATTTGACCGGCAAAAGCTTCTTTAACATAAGGCGGCGGCGTCGCATCTGGGAAAGCATCGCCGCCGAATAAAACTAAATCAACTGGTTCGGAAATAGCGCGATCGATGGCAATTCCCAAAGTCTTAGTAAAATCCTCCAAACGAGTATTTAAACCCGTTTCGGGATTGAGTCGCCCGTGGGAAAAACCGCTACCTATATGAATGTCTGAAAGGTGAAGAATTTTAATCATCTTTATTATTAGGTAATTGCTTAAAAATTGCTTTTGGCCATGGCTAGGAACCCCTCTATCCCTAAAGCGATTGCTACGAACTTTAACATTATTGTAAAATAAGAAAGTTGGCTCTATATTGAATTTCGATGAAACTAATTCTATACACGAAACCGGGCTGCCACCTGTGCGAGGGACTGCAAGAAAAACTCGAACAAATTCAAAACGACCCCGAAAGTCCCTGTAAATTCGACCTGGAACTCAGAGATATTACTACCCGCGAGGACTGGCTTCTAGCTTACGAGTACGAAGTCCCCGTCCTCTTCGCCGCTGAAACTTATACCACAAATGGCGACATAAGTCAAGAAGAAAAACCCATCCCGCGACCGTCCCCCAGAGTCAGCGTTAAAAAACTGCAGCAGATGTTACAGCAGCATTTGTAAATGTATGCTAGACATAAACGCTTAGGTTTGTAGTAAGCATTTAGGTGCTAAAAAAAGGCGTAATTAAAAGCACCATTATGCTTACTACGAAGCAAATAAAGGAGTTTTTAAGATGAAATTAAGAGAATTATTAGCCAAGGTTCCCAGCATTTCTGTATTTGGAAACCATGCTGCTTTCGACGAAGAAGTAACAGGTTTGGCGACAAACTCCCATGCTTGCCAGGCAGGGGATTTATTTTTAGGAATGCCGGGAACCCGAGTCGATGGCGGAGACTTTTGGCAAAGCGCGATCGCCTCTGGGGCCATAGCCGCCCTAGTTTCCCCCCAAGCGGCCCAGAAAAAACCAACCGACGGCCAATGCGTCCTGCCAGTAGCGGACATGAGCGAAACTTGCGCCCAACTGGCCGCCGCTTTCTACGACTGTCCGGGCCAAAAACTGAAAATGGCCGGAGTCACCGGCACCAACGGCAAAACTACCACCACCCACTTAATCGAATTTCTCCTCAATAAGGCCCAACTGCCTACCGCTTTATTAGGCACTCTCTACGCCAGATGGCCTGGTTTTGAGGAAACTGCAGCTTTTACCACTCCCTTTGCGGTGGAACTGCAAAAACAACTGGCGGCTGCAGTGGCTGCAGGCAGCGAGTACGGCGTCATGGAAGTTAGCTCCCACGCTCTAGCTCAAAAGCGAGTGTTGGGCTGTCATTTTGAAACCGCCGTATTTACCAATTTGACCCAAGACCATCTGGACTATCACAAGGATATGGACGATTATTTTGAAGCGAAGGCCCTGTTATTTAGTTCGGATTATCTCAAGGGTCGGGCAATTATTAACGCCGACGATGCTTACGGTCAAAAGTTAATCGAACGTTTGAGCAGTCAGAAAGTTTGGAGTTACAGTACCAGCAGCAATACCGCCGACTTGTGGACTTCCGACAGGGAGTACCAACCCAACGGCGTTAAGGGAATGCTCCATACTCCCAAGGGCGATACTTCTTTCTACTTGCCCTTGGTGGGACAGTACAATTTATCGAATATGTTGGCCGCTGTTGGGGCCAGCTTGCATTTAGGTTTGGACTTAAACGCTATTGTCCAAAAATTACCCGAATTTCCGGGGGTTCCGGGACGGATGGAACGGGTGCAGATAGCTCCAGAGCAGGATATTAGCGTTATTGTCGATTATGCCCATACCCCCGACAGTTTGGAGAATTTACTTAAGGCGGCCAGGCCTTTTATTCCGGGTAAGGTAATTTGCGTGTTTGGTTGCGGTGGCGATCGCGATCGAACCAAACGCCCGAAAATGGGTAAAATTGCTGTCGAGTTAGCCGATATGACCGTGATAACTTCCGATAACCCCCGCACCGAAGAACCAGAGAAAATCTTAGGCGAGATTTTGACAGGGGTACCCGAAGGGTTCAAACCTTATGTCATAACCGATCGCTCTCTGGCAATTCACACCGCTATTGCTATAGCAGACTCCGGAGATGGGGTCTTAATTGCGGGAAAAGGTCACGAAGATTATCAAATTTTAGGTACGGAAAAAATTCATTTTGACGACCGCGAACAAGCACGAGAAGCATTACAAGATAGGATGAAAAAAATTAGTTCGTAGTAATCGCTTTAGCGATATTCCCAAATTTCATTTCAACGGCAAAAAAATCGTCATAACTTCTCCCTTTTCCGGTCCCTGGCGCACCACTAATTTTCCTCCCATAGCCTCAAATAAATTCTTAGTTACATTAAGATTTAAACTGAGGCTGCCAGTCTCCGGTTGAAACATTAAAAGAGGTCCGATAGATTTAAAAGATGTTTTACCGTTAGCGGCAAACAGACATCTATCTTTTACTCCCGATTTAGGTTGAGATTTTAATTGCAATTTCAGCCGATCGCCCGCATCATTTACTTCTACCTGAATGTGACTGCCAGCGGGAAGATTGCGATAAAAATTTTCAATCAAACTGCCTAATACTTGGTCTAACATCGTTGCATCGCTGACAACTGTCGGCAGATAGGGGGGTAAAATTACTTCTAAAGTATGATTTCTTTGAGTAGCTTGTTTTTGCCATTTCGGCAGGCTATTCTCGAAAAATTCTCCCAAAGAAATAGAAGTTAAATGCAGGTTTTTTGTATCTTTTTGACATGGCTTTTGCTGCTGAGTTTCTAACTCCACCGCCCGGAAAAATAAACCAAAACGGTCTATTTGGTTCGTACATTCTGAGTCAATAGTTTGCAAGCGTTTTTTCAGGGTTTCTGGGTCGATGTTCGGGCGTTTTAATAGCAGTCGAGTTAAAGTTCTAATCGTGGCTAGAGGAGTTTTAACTTCGTGAGCGATCGCTTGTAATAATTCTACATCCGCAGAAGGCGTATTATCTTTATTAGATTTAATTTGTAAAGTTGTAGCTTGCTTTCGTTCTTCTGCTAAATTTTTCTCTAATTTTTCGATTTTTTCCCCTTCTGCTGGCATATTTTCTAACAGCCAACGACCGAAATTCATTACTGTTTTATAATTAGGTTCTAAGGGAGCAAATTCTTCTACTAAACTATCTAAAATAGTTAATCGATTAGAATAAGAGCGACCGAATTCAATTTGAGGAAATTCTTCTGTAAATTGAGTATGACAATAAGCTCCTATAAGCAAGATTCTTTGGCGCAGTAAAGTCCATGCTTTTCCCACTATTTCGGGGTCAAAAGAAAAGAGAAAAGCAGGGTCTCCAGCAGCATTTTTTCCCAATACCATTACTAAACTAAAGCTGGCAGTTAAAACCAAACAAAACGGCTCTTTTGCTAAAGGATCGCCCCTCCACAAAGGCAAAGTTTGCGGGGTGGGTGGCGCTGAAGATGTTCGCTCCGATGTCGGCAGCATGGGTAAAGTCGTCCTTGCCCAAATAGATAACCAGTCCCAAGCATTATAAGTTTCGCCGGTAAAAACTGAAGTAGTGTAGGAAGAAGCTAAAGCAGGATTGCTTAAAATAGGTGTAGGACCGGATAATACTAAACCGCAATTGTCTTGGCAATTAGAAACGGGAGAAAGTTTTTCTATTTCTGGGAGGGGAACACATCTGACTTGATTTAGTAGAAGTTTATTTAAAGCAGCGATGGCCCCATACCATTCTCTCTCTGCTTTTTCTCTCTCAGAAACCCGGTTGGCAAAAAACCGGGTTTCAGTTTTCCTAATTTTGCTTTTTTCGTGCCGCCAATTCTCTTCTAAATTGTTATTAGCTCGCTCCTCTGCTAG
This sequence comes from uncultured bacterium, assembly GCA_964619285.1. Taxonomy (GTDB): domain Bacteria; phylum Cyanobacteriota; class Cyanobacteriia; order Cyanobacteriales; family Microcoleaceae; genus CALKCV01. The sequence continues at coordinate 13,126 of CAZUCT010000116.1, forward strand.
CAGGTCGCTTATAGTTGGTAAAAACCATTTATTAGTAAACATAAAACCACCTCCGATTTGGTTAATTATCAATTGTTAATTGTTAATTGCTAATCCTAATCTGGTTGCAAAACACCAGATGCTCCCCTCAGAGCTAATAGTCTTAGGGTATCTACTTCTATCAATGGTACTTCTGAGTAGAACCGAACCATTAGGTCGCAATCCCCGTTTTAGATTTTAGAAGCGTGGTTCAACTTTAACATTTCAAATCGAAAGCGTAAAACCGGGTTTCAGTGGGGCCAGAAACCCGGTTGGTAAAAAACCGGGTTTCAGTGGGGCCAGAAACCCGGTTGGTAAAAAACCGGGTTTCAGTAGCGTAAAGTTCGTTTGGCGATCGCTCTGGCATCGATAGTCTGGCCATTTCCCGATTTTTTGGGAACCTTATAAATGTCGGCGGACAAAAACAGTTGAAAAACCAAAAGCACCCTTCATACTGGTACGAAGAGTGCTGAGAGGTTAGAAAATATGAAAAAGCATTATAGCCAACCAAATTTTCCTAAATTTTTGCAAACAGCACCACGAGCGCAACGTTAGTATAAACGTTACGCTCGCTTTGGTGTTCGTTTAAGCTTAATGGGCGCCCTAAAACTTAATCATCCAAATTCTCGAAAATTACAGTCTACCTTTAAGATTTGTCAGCAGAAGTTTCTTGTCTGCCTTGTCCGGGTACAATAGGCTCGTCATTTCTAGCTGTTGTTGCAGCGATTTCTCTGTCGGCATCTAATTGGTATTGGCGAGCGGTAAAATCTTCAGTAGAAAAAACGCTGAAGCCTGTTAAAAAAGATAAAGGCAAAATTAAAGCGATCGAATATTTAGACATTTTTCCACCAGATCTAATTTTATCTAATTTTTAAAGCCATTCATAATCTGGTGTATTTCATCAGGAAAAAAGAGAATTTTTTGAAAAATCCTTATGGCTAGTACCCCCAACTTAAAAAGCTATAAGCTAGAAAAATTCTCGGGCTTATAGCTTTGGATGAGGAAGATTAAAAGCTTGCTAAAAAAGAGGTAATGAAGCGGATTTTTCTTGACGGGAGCCACGGGAGAAGATTATGGGTCAACATCCTGTTCTAACTCATGGGTTTGCTTTTGCTCGTCCCGTCCGCTGCCCCGTTCGGTCATCAAAATTTCGCTATTATCAAAAGTAGCGACCTCCGCTTTAGTTTGACGGAACCCGAGGTTTTGAAATTTACCAGCGAGACTAATTAGTAATATGCTGGAAACCAAGATAGAAGTAATTAGGCGCATAGGAAGTGTCCGTATCAGAGTTTCTATTTCTTGATACAGAGATATGGCTAATTTTTCAGGATAATTTGTTCCTCTTGTAAAGATTAGGGGCTTTTTGGAGCTTTGTCAGGGGCTTTTTCAGATTTTGCTAATTGCGAGCTTGCTAAGGGGCAAGAAACCCGGTTGGCAAAAAACCGGGTTTCAGTTTGCGAGCTTGC
>CAZUCT010000116.1:14709-21225 GCA_964619285.1 uncultured bacterium
CTAAGGGGCAAGAAACCCGGTTGGCAAAAAACCGGGTTTCAGTTTGCGAGCTTGCTAAGGGGCAAGAAACCCGGTTGGCAAAAAACCGGGTTTCAGTTTGCGAGCTTGCCTCTTGCCTCTTGCCTCGTATTGCCTCTTCCCAGTGCTAAGTCTATCTGTTCTAGCAATGCGAGTCTGGTCGAGGAATTATCTAAAACTACGTCTGCTTTTTGGCATTTTTCTTCCAAAGACATTTGAGCGTTTATCCTGGCGATCGCTTCTTCTCTGGTAAGGCGATCGCGCACCATCAGTCGCTCTATTTGCAAATCTGGCCGAAGGTAAACTACCCAGATTTCCGTTACTAAATCCGTCATTTGGGCCTCGAACAGTAAAGGGATGGTTAAGACTGCTGTGGAACCAGAACCAGAGGCCATAATCCCTTTGCCCTCCCTCTGCCCTGACATCTCTGCCGCCAATTTTTCAATATTTTGGGTAAAGCGATGGCGCACTAACGGATGAATTTGCCTTTCTAACCATTCACGTTCTCCGGGGTCATTAAAAACTATTTCCCCCAATCTCCGCCTATCCAAACTGCCGTCAGACAAGATTAAATCGCGACCGTAACGTTCTACAATGTTGCTGAGAATCGGCGAACCAAGCTCCACTGCCTCTCTAGCGTAAATATCCGCATCCCAAACCGGGTATCGATAATTTTCTTTTAAATAATTGGATACGGTAGTTTTCCCCGTACCAATACCGCCAGTAATACCTATTAGGCGCATAAAAATTAATAACTTTTTACTTGAGATTCTGGGTACAATAGTAGCCAAACCCCGGCGATTTGGAACTAGAAACCCGGTTGGCAAAAAACCGGGTTTCACAATTGACAAGTAATAATTGACAATTGACAATTAACGATGCGGTGCATTGACAAAAATAACATTTTGTGGTAAAAAATAAAAAAGCAGTATGGAAAAAGTTATGACCCATGCAGCCGCAAATAACCTACTCCGAACATTAGCAGCAATTCCCCTGGCCGGATTTTGGAGCTTAGACGTTTCCTGGTCTTTTATACCGTCCCTGCCAAAGATGTCCCACCTCCAGGGGGACAGCATCAAAGGCCAGGAAATAAGGATTCCTTTGCCGATTTTCTCGTTCTCAAAAATAGCTGCGGCACAGCCAATAATTCCCGAAGAAAACTCCACGGAAACCATAGTAACTCCTATAGGCCAGGAGACCGGGGGCAACCCAACGGGCTTCGAAGTAACCGGAGGCAAGCGCTCTGGCGATGGCGCCAATCTTTTCCACGGTTTTAGGGAATTTAACCTAGAACAAAACCAAACGGTTAACTTTGTATCGAGCCCGACCATACAAAACATACTCACCCGAGTCAGCGGCGGCAACCCGTCTTTCATCAACGGACTCATCCAAATAACGGGGGGTAATTCCAACCTCTTTATAATGAACCCGGCGGGTATCGTCTTTGGGGCAAACGCCAGATTGGACGTACCGGGTTCCTTTGTCGCCACTACTTCTTCTGGCATCGGTTTTAATTTTGGTTCCTTCGATGCCTTCGCTAACCCAGACTACGAAGCGTTAAACGGAGCCCCCACTGGCTTTTCTTTCCCTTTAGGGATGTCCGGGGCTATCGTAAATGGGGGAGAATTGGCGGTTCCTGCGGGAGAAAACTTGCTTTTAATCGGCTCTCAAGTAATTAATACGGGTAAGATGTCTAGCCCCGGCGGTCAAATTACGATCGCTGCAGTTCCAGCAGAAAATTTCGTTCGCATCTCTCAAGAAGGGCATTTATTAAATTTGGAACTGGAGGCAGTCGCCGTTTCCGCAGGAGAAGGGAATCAAACCTTTAACCCCCTATCTTTACCGGAACTGCTGACGGTTGGTAGTTCCAGCAGCGCCGAAATGGCAACCGGGGTGACAGTAGAGGGCGATCGCGTTTTCCTAACGGCCTCAAAACAGGAGATACCCAACGAAGGGGGAACGGCGATCGTCTCTGGTTCGGCGGACGTTTCTTCTGTGGAAAGCTCCCTTCCTTCTGGGGGCAGGATCGATATCTTAGGCGAACAAATAGGAATGTTTGATGCTAAGATTGATGCTTCGGGAACTTATACGGCGGGTAGCGTTGGCATTGGCGGGGATTATCTGGGGTTGGGAACGGGGTTAACTGCCGATCGCGTTTATATAGATGACAATACTGCCATCGAGGCAAATTCGTTTTTTGGCGAGGGGGGACGGGTTACGATTTGGAGCGAGGAAGTAACGGCGTTTTTTGGCAGCATCGTTGCTAATGGCAATGCCGCTCTAAATTCGGAGCGCGAAAGTGCGAGCGTCGAATCGCCAGCAGCAATTTACGCCGTCGGGGTGGGCAGTAGGGGGAATTTGATTTTTGACGGCAGGATTTCTCTGTTGGCGGCGGACGGTTCTTCGGGCAATTTGTTGTTAAATGCTGCGGATTTTACTGTAGTCGATACAGAGATAGTTCCTAATAGCAATTTGTTACAAGAAAGTACCCAATATCTATCGCAAATATCGACGGGCAGCGTTTCAGATTTGACGGAAAATACCAATTTAACGGTGAATGCTACTAACGATATTGAGATAGCGGATTTGGCGGGCGGTCGTTTGGTGTTAGAAAATGCTGCGGGCCAAACTGTAACTTTAAAAGCAGACATAGATGGGGATGGCAGCGGTTCTTTTTTGATGAATTATGAGGATACGATAGAAACTGCAGGAGGGGCGATCGCTCTTTCTGGAGCTAGCGTTACTGCGGGCAATATTAATACTTTTGGAGGGGATTTAGAAATCTCCAGTACCGCCGGTTCTCTTACTGCAAATAATTTATCTACAGCTAACAGCAATACGGGAGAAAATAGCGGTAATATTGCCCTAGATGCCAGGGTAAATTTGAGGACGGGTCAACTAAATTCTAGTTCTGTTAGGGGCCTGGGCGGAGATATTAATCTGAAAGCAGATATGGAGCTAGAAACGGGAGATATCGATGCCAGGGGCGGTCAAAATGGCGGTAACGTCGATTTAGAGGCGCGAGATTCTCTTACGGCGAGTGGTATTTTAACCTCTAACAAAAGTTCCGAAAGCGGCAATATAACTTTGACGGGCAACGAGATTAATTTGTTGGGAGGGGAGAATAGCATTAGCAGCAATGGCAACCTAAAATTGCAGCCTTACTCGACGGAAAGAAATCTTAACCTGGGTGGCGGAGAAAATGCAGAAAGTCTGGATTTAACGGCAATGGAATTAGCAACCTTGGCGGATGGTTTTAATTCGATAACGATCGGACGAGAAGACGGCAGGGGCACGATTGCTATTTCCCCTAGCAACGAAACGTCGGAACCAGAAACAGGACTGTTGCCCTCCTTAACTTTCTTCGATACGGTAACGATACAAGCGCCAGGAGAGGGAGGGGCGATCGCTGGAGGAGGAAGCATTACTTCCACCGACGATGCCTCGATAACATTCAATGCCGACGGGGACGTTAATCTAGGCAACATCATCTCGCCAGGGGAGATAAATATTAACAGCGCTCGCGGAAACATCGCTGCGGGCAACCTGGAAGTTGGAACTTCGGGAGCCTCAGGGGTCAATCTGGAGGCGTTGGGCGATATTACCGTCAGGGAAGTAACTTCCCCCAGTGGAGCGATGGTCAGAAGTATTGCGGGCAATATAACCGCAGGTAACATCGATACCAGAGTAACGGAAAGAAGCGGGGGTAATATTAACATTATCAGCAACCTTGGCTCTGTAGAAACCGGAAATTTAGACTCTGGGGGAACCGCAGGAGGGGGAAATATAGAGGTAACAGCGGGCGATGTTGCATCCGCAAGGCTTCGCCAACGCCTCACTACAGGCAGAATTGATACCAGCTCCAGACTGGGAAATGGAGGAGCAGTTAGTTTAAGTGGAGGAGGCGACATCGAAGCAGCATCCATAAACGCGGAAGGGGGTATCGTCGGCAGGGGCGGCAATCTCAACGTAACCGCCGGACGGCACTTCCGCGTAACGGGTGCGTTTAGCAGCGCTCTGGGAAACAGACAGCAATCAAATATAAACCAAAACGGGCTCGATGCCAGTATTTCCACTGCAGGGGGAATGGGTTCGGGAACAATCGCCGTTCGATACGGAGACAGCAACGCCCCCTTTACCGTTGGGGATGCAACTACCAACGGCACCGCCGGAGCGATTACCGACGGCGAGTTTACCGTTTTACCAACCCAAGTCTTGCCCGAAAACTTCGATATTAGAGAGGTAGGGAATGGAGAATTGGCAATGGGGAATGGGGAAACAGAGGCAGAGGTAGAAACTCCCACGGAATCTTCGGAGGTAGAAAGTGGGGGAAATTCAGAATCGGAAAGCGAGGACTCGGGGCAGTTGGGGACTCCTGCAGTCTGCCCGGGGCATTCCTCTTGCGGCGAAGGGAGCGAAACAACATCAAATTCAGAGGCAAGGGAGGTTGAGCCTTCGACTCCGACGCCAGAAACAAGGGAGGTTCAGTCTGGGAGTGGGGAAATTGCTGAAGAAGAAAGTGTCGCGACAAGGGGCGATCGCAATCTATTCCAGAGCGTCAAACCAACCGCCGAAACGACGGAAAACCAAAATCCCACGGCAACTGCTCCCGAGACTAACGAAGCTCGGGCCGAAACCAAACGAAACCCAAGTCCCGATGCCGGGCCGGAAGAGTTGGAAAGCGCTGTCGTTCAGCCGGGCAAGAATAGCGGCAGCGATGTTGCCCTCGCCGATGGCCAAGGAATGGTATCTTCCGTATTGGAACGCTCCGGAGGAGGCGCCAACGTATTGAACGATATAGAACTGGATTCGACGGTTATAGATAACGCCGCAATCCAAAATCCGCCGGTTTTGGAAAATCTCCAAGGAACCACCCCTGCCGAAACCGCAAATGTATTGGAAAATCCCAATCCAGTCGAGGCGATCGCTTCGACTGGAGCTAACCCATTATCCAGGGTCGCAACGAGCAGCGCGGTTAATCCAGCAGCATCGCAGAACCCTGCTAAAAGCATTACCATAGAAGAGATAGCACCAGCTACAACTCCCTCCTTTCCAACGGGGCCCGTAGGGGATTCTCTCTCTCCCCCCGAGCCCCCGCGAAGCGATCGAATAAATCTCAGCAATATCGTTTCCGTCTTTTCCCCCTACGAAGCCAAAGGACAAGAAGCAACCTCACATTTAGAGCAGCTTCGAGGTCGGGAGTTTATCAGTTATCTGGGAGGGAATATTCCTTACAGAGACGTAACTGCAGCAAATATCCGAGAAAGCCTCAGCAGCGTGGCTGAAATTGGCATCAAGCCGGCTGTTATCTATGTGTCTGCCAGAGAAAATTCTTTAGAATTACAATTGTTTTTACCCGATGGCAGACCGATAGTTAAAAGTAGCGGCAAAAAACGAGAAGAAGTTCTGGAAGTTGCTAGAGAATTTGCCAGTAAGGTCAGATCTCCGAGTCGCTTAGATTCTCAAGATTATTTGCCCAGCGCCCAAAAACTATACCGCTGGCTGATAGAGCCCCTTTCGGAAGAGCTGGCAGCTCGCGAGATTAACATGGTGATTTTTTCAATGGATACGGGGTTGCGCACTATTCCTCTGGCCGCCTTGCACGACGGTAAAGAGTTTTTGGTAGAAAAGTATAGCATCGGCCTCATTCCTAGTTTCAGTTTAACCGATACTCGCTATGTGGGGCTAGAGGGTTCTCATGTTTTGGCGATGGGCGCTTCCGAGTTTCCTACAGATGCCGAACAAAGTCCTTTGCCTGCAGTACCTACGGAGCTTTCTACTATTGTGGGGGAACTCTGGCAGGGTAGATACTTCCTTAACGATGGTTTTACTTTGGATAACTTAAAAGAACAGCGGAGCAAGGAACAGTTTAAAATTATTCATTTGGCTACCCACGGTGAGTTTCATCCTGGGGGTGCGGAGAACTCTTACATACAGTTTTGGGACCAAAAGTTGAGTTTAAACCGCTTGCGACAGCTGCGCTTGCACAGCCCCCAAGTAGAGTTGTTGGTTTTGAGCGCTTGTACTACGGCGGTGGGAGATGAGGAGGCGGAGTTGGGGTTCGCCGGTTTGGCCGTGCAGGCCGGGGTTAAGTCCGCTTTGGCTAGTTTGTGGTATGTGAGCGATACGGCTACTTTGGGCTTGATGACCGAGTTTTATCGACAGTTGCTTGCAGGACCTGTTAAAGCTGAGGCTTTGCGAGAGGCTCAACTGGCGATGTTGAACGGCAGATTGCATTTGAAAGATGGTTATTTGTATCGGGGTGGCGATCGCCCCGTACTTTTGCCCGAAGAGTTGGCAGGGGGCGGCAACAGAGATTTATCTCATCCTTATTATTGGGCCGCTTTTACTATGATTGGCTCTCCCTGGTAATTAGGGCAGAAACCCGGTTGGGGGAAAAACCGGGTTTCAGTGGTTTCAGTGGGGCTAGAAACCCGGTTGGCAAAAAACCGGGTTTCAGTGGGGCTAGAAACCCGGTTGGTAAAAAACCGGGTTTCA
>CAZUCT010000117.1:0-20964 GCA_964619285.1 uncultured bacterium
TCGCTTTAGCGATGGGTTGTTCGTAGTAATCGCTTTAGCGATGGGTTGTTCGTAGTAATCGCTTTAGCGATGGGTTGTTCGTAGAAAGTTGGGTTCCGCTTCGCTTCACCCAACCTACTTTTTCAAGTCTTTTTATTTTGGTGAAGGTATTGTTAGAAAAACCGGGTTTCTTCACCGACGGTTTAATTCCCATTATCCCTCCCCACCGCCAATCGATGAGCGTAGGCCACGAACTCCTTGGCCAATAGTTTTTTTTCCCCTTGAGGACTTTCTGTGGAGTTGGAATCTTGCAGGGAGTTGGCCAAAGATAAACCTGCAATTACGACCGCTACGGCCCAAATTGTGAATTTCATAGTAGATGCATCCTAAATTAGTTCCCCTATTCCCAGTGTTAAGCGATTGGTGGGGACTTTGGGGCGATCGCTGTCACTACTAGGCCTGCCCGTGAAACCCGGTTTTTCCAAAAAACCGGGTTTCTCGTATCTGGGAGGCGATCGCCTCCGAAAAACGGCCAATAAAAAATCCCCTGGCCTGGAAGGGCTAAGGGACCGGAACTATCAGGGTGCATCTACTATGTTTGTAATATAACACCCCTGATGGGTTTTACCCCTTATTTTGTCAAAATTTTAAATTATTCTTTATTATGAAAGTTATCAGTAAAACTTAATTAATATTTTTTGCTTTCATAAACTTAATTAGAGGCGTAATATCTAAGCTATTTTGGTTTTTATGTGTAGCTTTTATTTAAGGAAAAAACTTAGAAATTGATTAGACGGGAGAGGGATGGAGGGTAGATGGAGGGTTTTGCGGCAAAGATCCGGAGCCAGTAACGGCCATAGAAACCCGGTTTTTTCAAAAAACCTGGTTTCTGGGCCGACATAGAAACCCGGTTTTTTGAGGGTTTCTGGGCCGACTAAAAAACCGGGTTTCTTAACGGGAGAAAAACGGCCAATAAAAAATCCCTTGGCCTGGAAGGGCTAAGGGACCGGAACTATCAGGGTGCATCTACTATGTTTGTAATATAACACCCCTGATGGGTTTTACCCCTCATTTAGGCTGAATTTAAAATTATTCTTTATTATGAAAGTAATAAGTAAAACTTAATTAATTGTTTTTGCTTTGATAATATTAGCTTTAAGCGTAAAAATCAAGCTAATTGCCAGATTAATGTGTAGCTTTAAAATAAGAAAAAAATCTAAAAATTGGCTTGAGAGGAGAGGGATGGGGGTCTAAGGAGGGGCCAAAAAAGGGAAGGATGGAGGGTTGAATGCCAAAGATCGGGATAAAGTAATATTCTGGAAAAGGCCAAAATTAAGAAAAGTCCACAAGAGGAGAAAAAAATCGTGTTAGACATCAAACAAATTCGGGACAATCCAGAATTAGTCCGAGAAATGCTGGCCCGCCGGGGGGAAGACTACGAAATCCAGGGGCTCTTAACCCTCGACGGCCAACAGCGGGAACTAGAAACGGAGCGATCGCAACTCCAGGCCCGCAGCAACCAAATAGGTAAAGAAGTCGGCCAAAAAATGAAATCCGGCAGCGACCCCAACGGTCCAGAAATAGCGGCCCTCAAAGAAGAAGGCAACGAAATCAAAGCCCAACTGGCCGAACTGGAGCCCAAAGAAAGACGACTCAAAACACAAATAGAAGCGCTCTTATTACCGCTGCCCAACCTGCCCTGCGAAACCACCCCCATCGGCAAAAACGAAACCGAAAATGTAGAAGTGCGGCGGTGGGGCGACGAATACATTCCCCAGAACAAAAAAATCCGGACCCACTACGAAGTGGGGGAAAAACTAGGAATTTTCAACTTTGAACGGGGAGTGAAAATCGCGCAAAGTCGGTTCGTTGCCTTAGTGGGGGCGGGGGCAGCTTTGGAAAGGGCGCTCATTCAATTTATGTTGGATCGCCACACCAAAGCCGGTTATACAGAAGTCATGCCGCCCCTGTTAGTCAACACCGCTTCTCTGACTGGAACCGGTCAACTGCCGAAGTTTGCCGAAGAAAGCTTTAAATGCGATGGCGACGACTTATGGTTAATTCCAACTTCGGAAGTGCCGGTGGTGAACCTTTACCGAGACGAAATTCTCAACGCCGACGACTTGCCCATTTATCATTGTTCTTACACTCCTTGTTTTCGGCGGGAGGCAGGCGCTTCCGGCAAAGATACCAGAGGCTTAATTCGACTGCATCAATTTAATAAAGTAGAGTTGGTGAAGTTGGTACGTCCCGAGACTTCCGAGGAGGAGCACGAAAAGTTAGTGGCGGATGCCGAGGGAGTGTTGCAGGCGTTGAAATTGCCCTATCGAGTTATAGAGTTGTGTACGGGAGACTTAGGTTTTGCGGCGGCAAAGTGTTACGATATCGAAGTTTGGTTGCCGTCGGCGGGTACATATCGGGAGATTTCGAGTTGTTCCAACGTCAAAGATTTTCAGGGAAGGCGGGCTAACATTCGTTTTAAGGAAGGTAAGAAGAAAGGCACCCAGTTCGTTCACGCTTTAAACGGTTCCGGTTTGGCGGTGGGACGAACGATGGCGGCTATTTTGGAGAACTATCAACAGGTGGATGGAACGGTGAAAGTACCGGAGGCGTTGCAACCTTATCTGGGGCGTGAGTATTTGTAGTTCGTTGTAAGCAGTTCGTAGTAAGCACTTTAGTGCTTTAGATAGCTTTTGTTCGAGGCGCTAAAGTGCTTGGTACATTTCCAATAATTAACCTTTTTGGAGGTAACGAATAATGAATCAATTCCACGACGTACAAGAAATTGAATTTGACGATACAAACCTGATATTGTCTGTTGACGGACAAGAATATCGCTTACCTTTATCGGCAGTTTCCCACAAATTAGCCAAAGGCAGGGATGCAGAACGCAGAATTTATCAAATTTCTCCTTCTGGTTACGGGGTTCGCTGGCCGGTTGTTGATGAGGATTTATCAATTGATGGTTTACTGAAACTGGCGGCTAGTTTGTCTGAAAATAAACCTGTAAATGTTGAGTAATCATAATTCAGGAGTCAAGATAATGCCTAGAACTTTAAATCACCGAAAGGAGTTAATTAAAGCATTCAAAAAGAATCCCGAAGAAGCAGCAGCCTATATTTGGGCCGTCTTGGATGAAGAAGAGCCCGAACCGGAATTACTGCCTTTAGTTCTTCATAATGTAGGTGAAGCTTTGGGGGAATTAAATATGTCTTCATAGGCGGCTAAATTGCATTTATAAAAGTTAGACGAACTGTTCCAAAAGCAAGGAAGCGATGCCATTTACGGTTTGGCGGAATGGTTAAAACCTCTGGGATTAGAATTAACTGCCGCCGTTAGAAATAATGGCAATAATACGGAGACAAATGCCGCCGAAACTGAAGAATTAGTAGTGCAATAAATCTTTAATAAAAATGAATTTGTAGGTGAAAATAGAATTTCTCTGTCCAGATTCTCTTTCTGAGTAGTTTGAAGATTTATTACAAATCTTTGCAAATTATGTATATAGCTTGTTATTTGGCGAAATGCTGGTTACACTAGGTTTAGTCCAAATCAAAAAAGGTCTAAAAGTTCGTAGAGAACATTCACAGAAGACCGCACAACCCATTAGATGTAAAATATGAGCCCGCTAAAACAATTTACACCACCACCACCGAGACCTCTACCGACGATTATCTTGGCAGATATTAGCGGTAGTATGAGCGTTGAAGGTAAAATAGAAGCTCTCAATCGAGCTATTGCTGAAATGGTTAGCTCTTTGGCCTCTGAAACCAACACCCAAGCAGAAGTCCAAGTCGCCGTTATTACTTTTGGCGGTAGAGATGAAGCCAAGGTCTACCTGCCTCTCGCCCCAATTTCTCAAGTCCGGTGGACCGATATGCCAGCGTCGGGGCGCACTCCGTTAGGTGCTGCTTTGGAGGTAGCGACGGACTTGGTGGAGGACCGCAGCAAAATTCCCAGTCGTGCTTACTATCCTACTATGGTTTTAGTATCCGACGGGCAGCCGACGGATGAGTGGAAAGCGCCACTGGAAAGACTTTTAACGTCGGAACGGGGGGCAAAAGCGGTGCGTCTGGCAATGGCGATCGGCGAGGATGCCGATGAAACAGTTCTCAAAGAGTTTATTGCTAACCCCGATGTTCCTCTATTTAGGGCAGAACAAGCAAGACAAATTAAGCAGTTTTTCCAGTGGGTAACGATGACTGTTTCTGCTCTTTCAAAAAGTATTAATCCTCAGAGCGTGCCGCTGATGATGCCAGATGCTATTGAAGACTTGGAAGATTTAATTTAGATTGGTTTTTCGGGGGGATAATTAAAGAAAATGAGCGAAAAATCTAAACGAGTAACCGATACATTAGGAAGGGTTTATGAAATAGATAAAAAATTAGCTAGTGGCGGGCAAGGCGAGGTTTTTTCTGTAAAAAATGGCAATTTTGCAGTTAAAAAACTGTTTAAAAAGTCTGAAGCAGAAAGAGAAAAACTCCACAACCAACTAACTCAATTACGCCTACTTCCTATCGAGGAACTGCCCTTGGCACGCCTAATAGAAAGATTGCAGCCGCCGCGTCTCGGTTATGTGATGGACTTGCTTACCGGAATGGTGCCGCTGAGTAAATTAATTGATTTTCCGCAAAATGAATCTAATCCAGTGGAGTGGTATTTTCAAGGGGGCGGACTGCGGCGACGGCTTTATCTTTTGGCCCGTTGTTCTGAAGTATTTGCTCGGTTACACGGCAAGTCTTTGGTTTACGCAGACCCTTCTCCGGGTAATATTTTTATCTCTGAGGATGCGGATGGTTTGGAAGTAAGATTAATCGATATTGATAACCTTCATTATGAGAGTTCGCCGGCTTCTATTCCGGTTTACACTCCCGGTTATGGTGCCCCAGAATTAGTAAGAGGAAAGTCTGGAGTTAATACTCTTACTGACGCTCATGCTTTTGCGGTAATCGCTTTTCAAACTTTAGCTTTAGTTCATCCTTTAAAAGGGGATTTGGTCGAATATGGGGAACCAGAAATAATGGAAAATGCGCTAGGAGGAATGGTGCCTTGGATTGACGAACCAGATAATTCTAGCAATAGAGCTTCTTGGGGAATCCCTAGAGACATTGTTTTGAGCAAAGGGCTAAGAGAATTAGCTCAACGGTGTTTTGGTGAGGGTTTGGGCGACCCTTTAAAACGGCCTAAATTAACTGAATGGCAGGAAAAACTTTATGCGGCGGCTGATGCTACCATTGAGTGTCCAGAATGCAAGGGAACTTACTATTTTTCTCAAAAACAATGTCCTTGGTGCGATTATCCTCGCCCTGGTTTTCTGTTAGTTAGAGTGGGGAGATTAGAACCAGGAAAAAGCATTGTTTACGAACCAGAAAATTTGCCGATATTGGGTTTAAATTATGACAATAATCTGATTTTAACCAGTCGAATTTTTGACCCGATTTCTAACGAGCATACTCCCGAAATCGAGCTAACTCTGGAGAGAGATAATAGGGTTTATATTCGCCGTTTGAGCGATCGCCGTTTTTGGTCGAGCGTTCGAGGAACTAAATTAAGAGAGGTTCGAGAAATCAAAGCTTATTTTACTGTCAAACCAGACAAGCAAGTTAACCCCACGATCTTACATTCTCGCTCTTTAGAAAGGGGTCATCGCGCCGTTACATTTCAGCTATTCCCAGGAGAATAATTATGAGAGTTAGCGACATTCAATCCGAACTAACTTGGAATCTTGAAATCGAACCGGCAACCGACGATAAATTCGAGGGAAAAACTCCCCTTAATCTGCAAAATGAGGTATCTTTGTATCTGGTAGATGGAGATATTATTTTGCGTCGCGGTGAAGATAATTGGGAGGTGAAAGGCATCGATAAAACTAATCAAAATCGATTGACAAAATTACTCGAAAGAAACCTCCCTTCTTTAAGCTGGATATCTGGGATTAATCCTAAAAAAAGTAGTTCTCCCACTAGCATGACGGTGCAAATTAATCAATTTCCAGCGCGGAGGATTTGGGAGGAGAAAATAGAAATCGGCATTGATGACAAAATTATCGAAGAAATCCGCAAAAAACATCTTAAAAAAGCGGCAATTGCTACAGAAATTATCGGCTGGCTCGACGGGCAACTTTTACTTCCTTTTCCTGGAGAAAATGCCGAAAAGAAAAGAGCGATTATTATGGCGAATCCCGATGAAGAGCAAAATCAAATTGGCAAAAGTTTGAGGATTTTGGGTAAGGAAATAGCCATGGATGTTAACTGCAATTCAGAAGATAAATTATTTATCGATCGCGTTGTTAAATACAGCAGAAATAACGCCGGATATCGCCAGCAAATTTTGGTGGAAGGTTTGTTTAGTTTCTGCGATATTTCGATAGCAGGAGAGTTTCGGGGAACTGCGAAAACGGAATTAGATAATTTGGTAGAACGAGCGGACAGTTATCTATCTCTTTGGTTAGAATACAATCAGTTGGAGAGAGAAAATATTGTTGCCAGAGTGCGGGAATTTGGCTTTATTTATTACCACAAACAAGAGGTTTTAGAAAATGGCGATCGCCGCTTTTACTTAAAACAAACTGACGATTTAACTCAAAAAATAGCTACCCTCTCCGACAGCGATAATTATTCCCTATCGGCAGATAAAACACCCCCAGAATATCTGCTAAATACTGATAGCGAAGAACTGGGAAACAGCGGCAATAAAAAACCAATATTTTACGGACAAGTTGCAGATTTAAACCAACAAAAACCAACAATCGATTTGCGACCATCAGACCCAGACGAGGAGGAATTAATTCCCCCTCCATTCGGTTGTTTATTTATGTCTATCCAAGGAGATAAAGCTCGCTTGCAACGTCGCGAAAAAGCAGAACAATTGATTAGAAATGCTCAATGTCCGATGCCTCAATTAGGACTGTTTTTAGAAAATCAATCCGTGCCTTTAGCTCGCTATCAAAAAGTCGAGTCGCTTTGTCCAAAAACGAAAAAAGTATTTGGTAATTCGGGGCCTACCGCAAGGCAAAAAGAGGCTTTACAAATAGCTTTAAATACTCCCGATATTGCTTTAATTCAGGGGCCGCCGGGAACGGGAAAAACTAAAGTTATTTCGGCGTTACAAGTAAGATTGGCGGAAGTTTCAGAAAAAAATAGCAGCGTTTCCGGGCGCACTTTGCTAACCAGTTATCAACACGATGCTGTCGAAAATGCTGCCGATCGCAGCGTGGTTTTTGGTTTGCCTCCTTATAAAGTAGGAAAGCGCAGAGGAGATACGGAAGCATCGGATAATGTGGTTCGCTGGTGCAAGGAAAATATCGACAAATTAAGAGCAAAATTAGCTCGACTTCCAGAGTTACCAGAAACGGATATTTTGCAGCGAGTTCGTAGGATGGTAAGGGGCTATATTTTAGCACCTGGAAATCCTCAGCAAAGCGCTCAATTATTGCGGAGCGTTTTTGATTTGACAGAGGATAAAATTCCTGGGAATTTGAGCGATCGCCTTTTAGAATTATCTCAGCAGTTATCTCGAAGTCAAATTAATGGAGACGACGACCCAGAAGAAAGAGAATTAAGCTTAAAAGCGGTGCGAGGTTTGAGAACAAATGGAACCGCTTTTGCCGATGATGGAACTGCTAAAGCTTTTAAAGCTCTTAAGCGCTTAGAACGTTTAAAAATTCTCGAACCAAAGCAACGGGAGTTATTAGAAAAAGCTGCGGACTGGGATGAGGATAAAGAACCGCCTTTTTTATCAGAATTGGCAAAGTTAAAAGCCGATTTGTTAGAGAAACTTACGCCCAGTGCTAATGTGGTAATGACGGCGGTTTCTAATCCAGAAATAGAAGAGTTGCTGACGGAAATTGTTAATATTTTATATGAGGGAGTTTATCAATCGAAAGCTGGCGTTGATGGGGCGATCGCTGAATATTTACACGATTTAGAAAATGACCCCGATGGAGTGCGACAAATGATTCGCGATTACACGGTGGTACTGGCGGCAACTTGCCAGCAGTCTGTAGGCAAAGAAATGTTATCAGCTAAAGACGATAATATTGTCTTTGAAAATGTTATTGTCGATGAAGCTGCTAGGGCCAATCCTTTAGATTTATTTATCCCTTTAGCAAGGGCAGAAAGACGAATTATTTTAGTAGGAGACCACCGTCAATTACCCCATATTCTCGAACCTGATGTCGAACGACAATTAAATCTATCCACAGAAACTACCAGCGATGCCCTGAAAAAAAGCTTATTTGAACGCCTGTTTCTTCAATTACAAGAAAGAGAAAAAACCGACGGTATTAAACGCACTATTACCCTCGATACTCAATACCGAATGCACTCAATTTTAGGGGATTTTGTCAGTCGGACTTTTTATGAATATAACGGCGAACCTCCCATTCGGGCGGGGAGAGCTGATGGGGACTTTATTCATAATTTACCCGGTTATGAAGGTGTCGTTGCTGCTTGGATAAATGTGCCTCTCAGTCATGGAAGAGAAACTAAAGGAAAGAGCAAATCTCGCCCCATTGAAGCTAAATATATCGCTCGGGAATTGAAGCGTTTAATAGAATTTAACCCCGACCTCAGCTTTGGAGTTATTGCTTTTTATTCCGCTCAAGTACGGGAACTTTGGCAGCAGCTTTACGAGCAAGAATTAGCAGAATACGAGGATGGAATTTATCGAATTGCTGCTGCTTATCGGGAGACCAGAAATAGTCAAGGAAACATAATTGAAAGGTTGCGAGTTGGCACCGTCGATGCTTTCCAAGGTAAGGAATTTGATGTGGTTTTTCTGTCAGTAACTCGCTGTAACGATTATCCCACGGATGGCGAAGGGGCGCTGCGGAAAAAGTACGGTTATTTAATGGTAGAAAATCGGTTGTGCGTTGCCATGAGTCGCCAACAAAAATTATTAATTGCCGTGGGGGATTTAGAAATGGTAAAACCCGAAGCGGCGGCTAGTTCTATTCGGGGTTTAAGGGAATTTTATCAGCTTTGTAAGGGGGAACATGGAAAAATCTTTTCAGCGTAGTAATTCGGTGCTTTATTTTCGACCAAAAGCATCGACTCGTTGGAGCAAGCTGCAGTATTTGTTATGGCCGGCTTGGTATTATAAAGTGGTAGCTCCTAAAGGACGATCTCGCCAAATTAATATCTTGCAAAAAGCCGTCCTTGGAGTTTGTCAAGCTGGCTCTTTTAATCCTGAAGAAATTAGCGAAAATTTGGGCATTGCTAAAGATTTATCTGCTTTAGTTTTAGCTCAATTAAGCGAACTCAATTTCATCGATAATTATGGCTTAATTACCCACAGAGGTCGCGATATTTTAGCCAAGGAAACTATAGAAGAAGAGGAGTTAGTGGCGGGTTATGTTTTCCAGGATCCGTGGCGGGGAGATTTGTGGCCTCGCTTTGTGAATCGCTTAGAATATGCGGAGGTTAAATATAACGAAAGAGGGTATCCCAGTCTGGTATTTGGTACTAGAGGAAAGCCGAGAAAAGAACGAGCTTATATGCCTTTTCCAGTGGAAAATACCATAGTGCGTCAACCGGAGGCGGCTGAGATTTTAAATGCTGTAAAAAAACATTATAGAACTCAGAAAAACCGAGATGATTTTGCAGAGTGGGAAGAGGAGGGAATGGCTGAAGAAATTAAGAGGTTGGGGGATGTTCCTAATTTAAAAAGGATATCTTTAATTGAGGAAGAACCGACTCCAGTTTGGTTGGCAACTTATTTTTACGTTCCAGAAAATGCTTTGGATGCAACACTTTGGAATGTTTGCGATCCTTTTGGTTTGGGGGATAGTCTTTGGTTGCGGCGACGAGTGGATAAAATGAGTCGAGAAATACCGCTTTTAGGGGAGAGAATTTTGGGGGCGATCGCCAGCGTTACCGATAGCAGTCAGGAGGAAGTAGCTGCTTTAATTGCTCGTTTGGAGGCTGAAGCTGAGAAGAGGGTAGAGCAAAAGTTAACTTTAAATATTCGCCAATCTCCAGTGTTTGAAACTCTGGTAATGTTGGAAAGAGAATATCGAAATGCTGAAGTTTCTCAGAAACCAGAAAATTTAGATGATGTTTTGGTGAAAGCTCAAAAAGTCTGCGAACATATTTTGCAAATTAATGCTTCTAAATATCCGGAGGATGCCAGTTACAAGTTGTTAACTAAAGATAGAAAATACAACAATGAATTACTCAAAGAGTTGGCTAAAAAATTAGGTTTTAAAACTCCTTTACCTTCTGCTTTGTTAAATTCGTCGGGGCAAGTTAAGCAAGTAGCTAAGTCGGGTAGAGGTTCTTTTCGTCCTTTACTTTTAGCGGTTTTACTAACAGCTAAAAATGAGTTAGAACATCCCTTTCGTCGGGTTGCTAAAACTGCTCCAGATATGTTGCACCGATTAGATGAACTGGCATCTAAGCGCAATGAAAGCGGTCATTATTCGGGGCAACAACAAAACTTTTCGGAGGTATCCCGTCAAGTTGACACGGTTTATCAGTTTGTCGCTTTGAACTTGGGAATTAATTATTATCAACTGGAAACTATTAATTAAGAGGAGTTGAAAATGGCTAAAAAAAATCAAAATAAGAACAATCCAAAGGCTAACAATTCAGAAAATCAAACTCAATCGACTGCTGCTAAAATCGATAATTTGCACGAACGAGCAACGAATAATGTTACGGAAGCAGATATAAATGCAATTCAATCTGAAACGCCTCCAGCAGATATTAATTTAGAGGATATCTGGAAAAAAGCCGATGAGGCCCGCCAGTTATTTGAGTCTCAAGAAAAGCGGTTTAAGGCAGAAGCGGATAAGGCAGAAAAATTGAAGCAAGAGTTAGAAATAGAAGAGATAAGTTTTGACAATTTGCGGGTGGAATTAGATTCTAAAAAACAGGAGTTAAATAACCGAGAACAAGAATTTAATCGACAGCTAAATGATGTGCAAACTAGAGAAAAACAACTGCTAAAAAAAGAGCGAGATTTAAAAGAACGAGAGTTAAATGCCGAGGCCGATTTTGCAGCAGAAAATCGCGCTGCTTTAGCCAGTTTGGATGGAGAAGCACAAGTTTTGCGAGACGAATTGAGTCAATTACGCAAAACTATTTCTGAGGAGAGGGCGACTTCTTTAAATAATCTGGAAGAAGAACTCGGTCGAAAACGTGCTGAATTTGAAGAAAATGTAGAGGCAAAAAATCGGGAGGTTGAGTCGGAAAAACAGAGTCTTGCGGAAGAGAAAAAAAGGCTGAAGCGCGAAAGTAGAAATTTGGAATTGGAAAAAGAATTATTGGAAGAAGAACGAGAGGCTTTAAATGATAAAATCGAAAGGAAAGTGGCGGCGAAGTTAGAAGAATATGAGGGAAAATTTAATGCTTATAAGGAGGCATTACAGCAAGCAAGAAAAGAGCGCGATCGCCTCCAGTCCGTCCTTATCCAAAAAAAGGAAGCGGAGAGAAAGTTCGGTCATAAAACCCCAGAAGAAATCCTCGAAGAAATAGAAATTTTGCAGAGTAAAAAAGAGGAACTGGAACGCCAACTCGCTCGACGCCCCGGCGAAAATGCGACGGAAAGATTGAGGGAATTAGAGTCAAAACAGGAAGCTTGGGAGACGGAGAAATCGCAACTAAAACGAGAAATGGGACAACTCAAACATCAGCTTACCAACAGTCGCATTGCCGTTACCGAACTGGAAGACTTGCGCAACGAAAAAGAGACTTTATTAGCAAGTAGAAGTCTGTTGCAAACGGCGATCGAGGAACTGAAAGCACAAGTCAACGAGTTAACCAGCAAAGTAGAGGGCAAAAGTGCGTTTCCTGCCTGTGCCCAAATGGACGAAAATCGAAGTTTACAAACAGAAAGTTCCCTCTCAGAAGCAGAAATTCCCAACTTGGCAACATTCGCCGAAGAGGTGCGCCACCGCATCGCCGCCCAAAATCTATACTACTCTCCCAGAGATATCCGAGTGTTTTTAGGCGGTTTGGCAACGAGCAAACTGCATATCCTCCAGGGCATCAGCGGTACGGGTAAAACCAGTTTGCCTCTGGCCTTTGCTAAGGCAGTTCGCGGTGGCAGAACTTTGGTAGAAGTGCAGGCGGGATGGCGCGATCGCCAAGATTTAATCGGACATTTCAACGCTTTTGAGGGCAAGTTTTACGAATCAGAGTTTTTGCAAGGGCTCTACAAGGCTGGGTGTCTTTTATATCGGGATAAAATTTATCTAATTGTTCTCGATGAAATGAACTTATCTCGCCCGGAACAGTATTTTGCCGATTTTTTGTCGAAGCTAGAACAGCCAAAACCGGTATTAGACTTAATGACAGCGCCAGTGGAACCGGCACCGCGACTGTTGCGCGACGGCAGAAAACTGCCGATACCCGATAATGTCTGGTTCGTCGGCACTGCCAACCACGACGAGACTACTTTAGAATTTGCCGATAAAACCTACGATCGCGCTCACGTCATGGAACTTCCCCGCAACCGGGAACGTTTCGAGGCGGCAGAGGTAGAAAGCTTTTCGCCAATTTCTTATGAGGCGTTGAAAAAGGCTTTCGATAAAGCTAAAAGCGACTATCGAGACTCTGCTCGCCAGACTGACGATTTTCTACATACTATTGAAGATACTTTATATCAACGCTTCCGGGTGGGTTGGGGCAACCGCCTCCAGCGTCAAATAGAAGATTTCGTTCCTGCGATCGTTGCCTCTGGGGGAAGTTTGGGAGAAGCTACCGACCATATATTGGCAACTAAAATTTTGAGGAAAGTTCGCGATCGCTACGATACCCAAGCCGACGATCTGCGACAACTGCAAGATGATATCGAGTCAGTGTGGTTAGATAGCTCAAACTCGCCGGTGCGATCGCTCGAAATTATTAACAACGAACTTGGCCGTCTGGGGGAGCAATAAATTGCTAGAGTCAAGAAACCCGGTTTTTCCAAAAAACCGGGTTTCTGAGATACCAAAAAACGTGGTTTCTAAAGTTTACCCGAAAATGTTTACCCGAAAATAAAGATGACTGTTGAATTTTACGATCGCTTAACCAAAACCAAAATCAACCAACTGCCTCCCAACCCGATATTCGGACAATTTTTAGTAATTCCCAACTCGGAAAATCTGCTGATAAATAGTTGCTCGGTAGAAGAAAAAACCTATCTAGTTCCTAATGCGACCAATCGCTATTTATTATCTTCAAAAGCGGAGAATTTTCGGCTAGAAGGCAGTTTTAATAAATGGCAAATTGCCGCCGATATTTTGCCGGATAGCATTCGTTATTTTGAAAGTCGCCTTCAAGATATCGACTCTTGGGAAGACTGGATAAAAGTTTCTCCGTTAATTCCGGGAATGGATAAAAGAATTGAAATTCAGCTATTAGAAAAAGCAGTAGGCGATCGCCTCGGACACTTGCAAGAAGTCTGCCATCGTCCCCGAACTTATCTTAAAGTCGAAATAGAAAGATTGCCAGTTTCTCGCGCCAAAAGGATACCTCCATCTGCTGCCAGTTTTCTCGCATCTCATACAGAAGATTGGGAGAGAAGAACTTTGCGTTCTGTCTTACCAAAAAGGATTTTAAGTCGAGTACAAGAAGATTTACATAACATTTATGAAAACCGCGTTGCCAAGCAGTTAATCGACAATTTATTAAACTATATTAATCGGAGGATTCAAGAGTTAAATAACCTGAAAAAACTCTACGAAAATGCTGCCGATTTTTCCCACAAAACCACAGACATTCACTGGAGAAATGCAGAGAGAATATGCAGTTTATGGGGGGAGCAGTTTGAGGCTGACGAAAGGGTAAAAATTACAGAAAAAACCCTCGCTTATTTGAGAAACTTGCAATCTAATTTACGCGGTTTAATCGACACGGAGTTGTATCAATCTATTCCTCCTCGCGTTTATGTCGGCACTTCTCTAAAAATGACTAATATTCTAGTTAACGACCAGCACTACCGTCACGTCGCTTTTTTGTGGAGAGAATGGGTAAAATTTGGGGGAGTAAACCAGAAAAATGCTTTGCAAGTCTTCCAGGAAAATCAAGCCCTTTGTCGAGGTTTTGAAGCTTTTTGTTTTTTGTTAATTGCTAGGGCGTTAGATGGGTTTAATTTTAAGAATATATCTGCCGAGATTAGGCTAGAATTAGGAGTAAAAATTAAGTTTAAAGGGCCGATGGGTGAAGTGGAAATACAGTGGCGCGATGATGGTTGTTTTTGTTTGAGCATGGGAGCAGAATGGCAAGATTTACATTTGATTCCCTTGGCGGCAACTTTAGCAGCTAATACTAATATTAAAGCTGTGGAGTCTTTATGGGAAAACCTTAGCAATTCTCCACATCAAGCCTACACCGTTATTCTCTATCCCAGTACGGAATTAGAAAGAGAAAAACTGCCAGGAGATTTGCAAAGAAAAATGAATAGTCTTGGCAACGATCGTCTGCCGAAAGAGTCATCTTTGGCCCTGCTGCCAGTAAGTCCTTTAGAAATAGAAAGCGTAGAAAGGGTTGCTCGTTCTCTTCAGTGGTGGTTTAACAGTCAAAGGTACAAGTCTTATCCGCCTACTATTAAATTAACTAAGAAAATGCCAGAGGAATTGTTGGCAAATACTCAATGGTTGAAAAAAGGAGAAAGTCTGGGGGAATTTAAAATACTGCAAATGCCCACAGAAGAAGAAATGCAAAGTTTTCAAAACGAACTTAATAAGATTATTAAATCGACCGAAGTTCGCGGTAAGGCATGGAGGGAAGAACTGAATTTTGAAGAGTTGGAAAAGTTGCCTAGTGAAGCAAGCGATCGCCTCCACCATTTTCAAATATGCCCCGTTTGTCACAGCGAACAAACTTGCTTTGAACCATCAAAAAATTATCAAAATTTTAATTGCTCTTGTTACAACTGCGATAGTTCTTGGGGAACAAAAAGCTGCGGTGCTTGTGGGGCTAAATATCCTTTTATTCAAGTAAAAAGTATCGAAAGCAAACAGCGCGAAGCAGGATGGATAGATCGCATTTTGGGTAGAGACGTTCTCGCCATTCCTTGCTGGATGGAAAATAAGGGAGAAACGTTTATTTGTTCGGAGTGTGGAACTTGCAGTAATGCAAATTTAGAATGTCAGCGATGTAGGCTATAGTCAACCCGTGTAAGTAATTAACAATGAACAATGGCGATCGCCTTTTTTCTCTCCCAGATAGTTGCTGGTGCGCGGTGCGCACCTGGAGAAATTCCTCCCAGGTAGCTATAACCCATGTATCTGTTGGCAGTTTGGTCTCAATTCTACTCATAAGTAATTAACAATTAATAATTGATTACCCAAATTTGGGTCAGTTTTTATTATAATGCAGCGATCGCCTTTTTTCTCTCCCAGATAGTTGCTGGTGCGCGGTGCGCACCCTACAGACTCTCCCAGATGGTTGCTGGTGCGCGGTGCGCACCCTACAGACTCTCCCAGATGGTTGCTGGTGCGCGGTGCGCACCCTACAGACTAATGGTGCGCTTTTAAGTAGGAGTGCAAAATTAATTAGACATCGAACAGGCAATAGCCGCGTTCTACGGGTCAATTTTTATGTAAGTAGGAGTGCAAAATTAATTAGACACCGAACAGACAAGATGTCTGTTCTACGGGGAAAATTTTCTGCAAATATTTTTGCCTACCTACTTAAATATTTTTGCCTACCTACTTAGCACCCTACAGACTACTCCCCCCAGATGGTTGCTAAAGCAACGTGTTTGCGATGATTTTAACTAGATCGTGCAAATATCGCTTTATGTGTTAATATCTAAATTCTCTTTAGCTGCCGCCCCGATAATGCGGTTGCCGTCGGCGGCTAATAACTGGAGAGTTTCTTTCGGGGTGTTGGGATTTTGAGCGATGGCGCACCTTTCCAACCAAAGGAGCGATCGCCCGTTTTCCGCCAGAATCTTGGCGGGCATTTGGGGATGCCAGAGGGCGATCGTGCGAGCTAGCTCGCGGCTTTCAGTTTTAGTTTTAGCTATAATTAGCTCCAGCAAAACAGACAATCCTTCGGGTTTTTCTTTCAAATAGCGCGAGACAATTTTTTTCGTGGCTTGAGTGAAATCGGCAAAAAAATCAGAATATTGCCTTGGCGAATGCTTGCCTAAACTAGCAAAGGAATTGAAAGCGTTTTGGCTGTCAGATAACATAAACTTAACAAATCCCTTTTCTAAGTCATTGGCAGCAGCGCCACTCGGCAGGGTATAAAATTTTGAGTCGCGCCATAACTTCAGTGCCAGCTCGAAGGGTGCCAGCTCGTTAGCAGCAATGGCCTTGCGAACGTAATAGTTTTTGTCTTCTACTAACAGTTGAATCGCACTTTCAGGCAGTTGGGGATTGCTCGCCAGAAGTTCTCGCGTTCTCTCTCTTTTACTGCCTGCGAATTTTTCTAAAAGATGTTTGGGAGTGGTGGGGTTGCCGGCGAGGCGATCGCGAACGGCATCTCCCCCCTCCCGCTCTAATTTTTCCAAAATATCGACGGGAGTATTAGCGTTAGCGGCAAGACTTATCTTTAACTTTGGTTCGCTCTCCAATTGAGATCGTCCTAACTTTTCTAAAATCGCCTTTGGAGTATTGGAGTTGGAGGCAACTACCAGAAGCACTTCTGGCTCCAAGGTCGAGAAACCAGGTTTTTTGGAAAAACCTGGTTTCTGAAATGCCCCTTCTAACAAACCAGCAGAAGCGTTAGGATTTTCGGCAACTGCAGTTCGCACCTCTATAGTTTCATCCAGGGCCAACAACTCCAGCAACTCGGGAGAAGCGATCGGGTTTTTGCCGACGGTGGCTCGAACCTGACTATCGCTATCTCGCCCTAACTTTTCTAACAAGTGGAGAGGAAGGGCGGCGATGGAGGCAACTAGGCAGCGAAACTCTATTGCTGGATGCCTTGCGAGGGACTCGAAGACAAACTCGGGAACTAAGCCTATAGCTGCTAAAATCTGGAAAAAGTAGCTATCGGCAATATCTTGCCAGCGATCGAGTTTTTCGCCATAAAAGACATTGATTCGATTTGTGAGACGGCGAAGTTCCCCCTGCCAATCTTCTTGGAGCTCCCCCGCATAGTTAACCATTAGTTCGGCCTCTACCGCTACAGCTATGTTTTGGGAGCGAACTAATACTGCTAATATAGCGTGCGGAGTTTGGGAGTTTCTCGCCAGCTCCAAGCACAATTTTTGGGTCCATTCAAGAGCGATCGCCCATTCCATAAAAGAAATTGGTACGGCGGAACATTTAAGAAAACTCGTCATCGTCTCTTGGGGAATTTCCTCTAATAAATTCGGATTTTCCAATAATAATAAAGGAAGCACCGCATTTTCTAATACTTCCTGGGGAAACTCCTCCCCCAATTTCCACAATACCTCCATCGGCGCATTAGGATTTGCCGCCACATTTTTCCTAAGAAAATTTTCCTCATTATCTGCTAATTCCCTCAAAAGTTCTGGAGTAGCGTTAGGGTTATTGGCAACCAGACCGGCAAGAGTGGGATTAATTTGTGCCAGTTCGCTCAAACGTTCGGGCGGGGTTTGTTCGTTGGTGGCTTCTTCGTGCATTTGTTCCATAATTAAAAAATGGGGCAAGCTTGCCATAAGCCATACCAGAGGTAGGAACCTTAAAAGTAGGGCCCGAGTCAAGGTCCAAGATTCATCCTGGCAACCGACAATTAAATATGATAACATTTAACAAATTGAAGTTCAACAGACGTTAAACTGTTAAACTTCCAACTTAAATCGGGGTTGCAAAAAATCGGGACTTAACTCCCGAAAAGAGTTTTTTACTTGAGTAGAGTTTAATTACTGCGACAAAAAATAGATATTTCACAAACATGGAAATTTTTCTCACCCTTACAGTCTTAATCTTAGCCTTAATCGGCTTCATCGGCGAATGGTTTCCCGCCGATTTTACCGCTTTAATTGTAGCCGTCGCCTTAATGTTTCTAGGATTAGTAACCCCAGAACAAGGAATCTCCGGCTTTAGCAACCCCGCCACCATCACCGTCATGGCAATGTTTATCCTCAGCGCCGGCATTACCCGCACCGGAGTAGTTCAAACCGTGCGCGACTGGCTCCTGCAATGGGGAGGAAAAAACCTCACCCAACAAATCTTTGTCATGGGGGCAATTGTCGGTCCTATTTCTGCAATTATTAATAATACTGCAGTAGTGGCTATTTTCTTGCCTATCGTCGAAGATTGGTGCAAAAAACAGGAAATTTCCGTTTCTAAAATCCTCATGCCCCTGTCTTTCGTCTCTATTTTAGGAGGCATGATTACCTTAATCGGCACTTCAACAAATATCCTCGCCAGCGGCGTTTCCAAACAATTAGGCTACGGAGAATTTGGCTTATTTCAATTCGCACCTTTAGGGATAATCGTCTTTTTAATTGGTTTAATTTACTTAGCATTTGCCGCAGATAAACTCTTACCAAACGGCAAAAAAACTCTTACCAATACGGTAGAAAAAAGTTACGGTTTAAAAGATTATCTCAGCGAATTGGTAATTGCCCCTCGCTCTAGTTTAATCGGCCAAACTTTGCAACAAAGCGAAATTCAGCGCAAGTTCGATTTAGACGTACTGGAATTAATCAGAAACCAGGTTCGTTTTGCTCAACCTTTAGCAGATAAAGAATTAACAGCAGGGGATATTTTAGTGGTACGTTGCAATCGAGACGACTTGCTAAAAATCAAAGAAGAAAGAGGATTAGAAATCTTACCCGAAGTTCAGTTTAAAGACGAACCACTAGAAGAAGTATTGACTACTGGAGAAGAAAAAATCGGCGAAGTTTTGATTTTATCAAACTCTCGTTTAATCGGTACTACTCTAAAAGATATTAGGTTCAGACAGCGCTACAACGTCACCGTTATTGCCATTCGTCGGGGGGCGGAATTATTAAAAGGAAGATTGGGGAAAATACCCTTACGTTTTGGCGATTTGTTATTAGTACAAGGCCCCAAACAAAGCTTTATCGGTTTGCAAACAACTAGGGAATTGCTAGTATTAGAACAGCGAGATGCAGAAAATTTGCGACAGCAAAAAGCTCCTATAGCTTTAGGGATTATCTTAGCCGTTATCCTCCTAGCCGCTTTCAATTTAGCACCAATTTTAGTCAGCGCTTTAGCCGGAGTTGTCTTAATGGTCTTAACAGGCTGTCTCAAACCAGGTGAAATTTACGGCGCGGTGCGTTGGGATGTAATTTTCCTCTTAGCGGGTTTAATTCCCCTGGGAATTGCTATGGATAAATCGGGCGCAACTCAATGGTTAGCCACCGGCTTATTAGCAGCAGGAGGCCATCTTTCGGGTTATTGGATTTTAACTTTTTTCTTCATCGTCACTACTTTATTAACATCCATTCTCTCCAATAATGCTTCCGTCGTTTTGATGATTCCTATTGCTGTAGAAGTAGCAAAAACGTTAGAATTAAACCCCTTAGCATTTATGTTTGCCGTAACTTTTGCGGCTTCAAATAGCTTTTTAACTCCCATCGGCTATCAAACAAATACAATGGTTTACAGCCCCGGCGGTTATAAATTTCTGGATTTTATCAAAGTAGGAGTTCCTTTAACTATTTTGATGACAATTGTTACCCCCCTATTAATTATCTGGATTTACGGTTTGTAGCATAGTTCCCAGCAATCGCTTTAGCGATAGTTCGTAGTAATCGCTAAAGCGATAGTTCGTAGTAATCGCTTTAGCGATGGTTCGTCAAACTCGATGGAAACGACTAAAGTCGTTACTACGAACAGATGACTAAATATGATATACTGGTTGCTGTAATTTCCGAGGTTAACAGTATGGTACGACAACTGGCCGCTGAAACCAAACCCGAAATCGTTTATCCAGAAAGCGACAATCAACCAATGGCAGATAACACCAGACAATTTCAATGGATAGTCACGATTAAAGAAAACTTAGAAATCTTATTTGCCGATGACGAAAACGTTTTTGTCGCAGGCGATCTGCTGTGGTATCCCGTGGAGGGCGATAACAAAAAACGTCAAGCACCAGATGCGATGGTAGTCTTCGGTCGTCCGAAGGGCCATCGCGGTTCTTACCAGCAATGGAAAGAAGATAACATCGCCCCCCAGGTAGTCTTTGAAATTCTCTCCCCCGGTAACTACCCCCTGGAAATGTCGAAAAAACTGGTTTTCTACCAACACTACGGAGTCGAGGAATATTATATCTACGACCCCCAAAGAGTCGAGTTAAGCGGTTTTTTACGAGAGGGCGATCGCCTAGAACAAATCGAAGAGATGGACGGTTGGATAAGTCCGAGGCTGCAAATTCGCTTTCAACTAACGGCGGATACTCTCGAAATTTATCGACCCGACGGGCGTCTTTTCCTCACTCCAGTCGAATTAGACCGACGGGCGGAAGATGCCCTGGCCCAATGGGAAGAGGAACGAAAACGCTATCAAGATTTGATAGAACTATTGCGAGAAAAGGGCATTGACCCAGACCAATTGTAAGTAGGCAAAAGGCGATTAGAAACCCGGTTTTTTGAAAAAACCGGGTTTCTTGACCTATTCTATTTTTAATAAAATTGTGACAACAAAATCTCTAAATACTGTTGAATTATTCTGCGGCATTGGTGGTTTTAGAATGGCTGCAGATGCCCAAGGTTTAACGACTATTTGGGCGAACGATAATTGCCCAAAAGCGGGTAAAGTTTATGGCGATCGCTTTGGAAAACAAACTAAGGATGAATTGACTCGTCTGGCATCCCAGGAGGATATTGATGAAGCGAAAGAGAGTTTTTTAGACACTGATAATTGGCTAGAATTAGAAAAGCATACTCGGAAGTTTCCTGGTTGGGGAATTGCCGTTCGAGAAAAGTTTTGCGGTTGCGATTTAACCCGGTTTTCTGAAGCCGTAAAATTGGTACCATTGAAAAGTCTTCTCCCATCGAATGTTAGCGGCAACTTTGACTTAACCGAAAGCACGACCATTGTTTGGCGGTAGCGATGGTTCGTAGTAATCGCTTTAGCGATGGTTCGTAGTAATCGCTTTAGCG
>CAZUCT010000118.1:0-20924 GCA_964619285.1 uncultured bacterium
AATTAAGATTTGTCTGCCTCATTATAGCATTATTTTTTATTTTGGAGAGGTCTAAAGAAAAGGTTGGGCCAAAGGGCAGTGCTAGTTGTTAGGAAGAGCGATCGCCCCCACAGACTGCCTGAGTAATTATCGGAGGGCGAGGGAGTTACGAGATTCTGCAAAAATGTTTGGTGGCGGGGCATCGATAAGATGACAACATGATAATATGACTTAATTCATCAATTTTAACCAAGTAGAAAAAACCTAAAAACCCTCTTATCTGTTCCCTAAAGCGTTGATATTTTAGACACATCTCAAATAAAACTGGTATAACAATGAGACAAACAACAACCAAAAAAATCAAACTAATGCCCGACTACGGATGCTATCCTTTATGGTGGGCGGCGGGTTCGGGTAAAGCGGGGGATATCGATCCGACGACGTTACCCCTAAAACCAGAAACCATTGCCCGTCTGGAAGAGTGGGCGGCTGTTTTCGACGATCTGCTTAACGAAGAAGACCCCGCAGCTTCTGGTTTTCCCAGCGACAAAGAGCGATCGGCTTTTGATAGAGAAGGCATCGAGTTGTGGTTGGAGTTGAAAAAAGAGCTCTGGCCGGAGTATGAAGTTCTTTATTTCTCCCAGCAACTCCGCCGACATCTCACCGAACCAAAGGATTTAGATAAGCTGTTGGTGGAGAATTAAGAAGCGGGTTTCTGGCCTATATAGTAGATTAGGTGGAACAAAATCGTTTAAAATAAACAACGCAGACAAAAAGTTCAAAAATAACCTCGTGTCCAGCCAGCGTATAACCGAAGAATTACTGAATCGTATCGAAGAGCATCTTGATGCTATACTAGAGCAGCAAGCTCTTCCCCTGCTAATGCAAGCAGGTGAAAGAGCAATGTTAGCTCGACTGCGCTCTGGCAATACCACCAGACAAGACATCGAGTTTTATCTCCACGAACTAATAGAAGCAGCAAAGTTTCGACGAACGGGCGACTTAAAAAAAGCCCATCAAGAAGCACTGCAGTTCAGAGGAGTTACCGAAAGGGATTTATTTCATCCCGAAGTTATCCGTGAGTACCCAGAATTGTTTCCCTATAATTGGAGAGAATAAAATGAGTTTCGCTCACCTGAGAATTAACAAAATCCAACAAGATAAATCCCTAGTAGAATATCTAGTGGAATCTTTTGACTTTAACGAGGAAAAGGAATGGGAAAAAGTAGGAAAATTGGTAATCAATACCGCCGTCAAAAACTACGAGTTTCAGCCAGCAAAAATCTGGAGCGATGTTGCATCCGCAACGCTTCGCGATCGCCCTATTATTCCCCCAGAAGTATTTGGTTTGGATGAAACCGAAAGAAAACAAATCATTGAATCTAAATATCAAGATTATGGTTGGGGTGCTTGGTCGATGTTAATCCATCATTGGGCAGTATCCTTTATTCAGCAGGAATCGTTTCCCGAATATCATCCCTTATCTTTCTTCCCCGAACAACAGCAATTGAAACAGGAAAAACACCCTGCCTCAACTATCTCTGTTTGAAAAAAGTCCTGCTAGCAGTTGAGTCTGTAGCAATGCGGCAGTGGCAGTTAGAGCATATTAAAGAAGGTTTGCGTCAGGCGATCGATCGCCCCTACAGAGCCTTAAGAAACCGGGAATTTCTGTAAAAACCCGGTTTCTGGCGTATGATGAAGCGATCGCTCTAATGTCACATCTGCATTAAGTAAAACTGCATCGTCGTTATGTTAGCATTACACCGCGATCTAGTTGACTTACATTGAGATGTTGTAGGCTTACATTGCCTAATTGTAAGTTAACACGAGCTCGTGCCAGAATTACATCGCCTTCGAGTTAACTTACTTTTAGGTTTTGTAAGATTACTTTAACTCAAAGTAACTTTACATCGAGACGGTGTAAATTACATTGTCATTATGTAACGTTTGCATTTACTTAAAGCTAGCTTCATAGATCGCAGTGTTGACTTACGAGATGGTGGCGTCAGCTTCCTCGATCTTACTGCAAGCTGACGCCATGACGAGGTAAGCTTGCATGGTGGCAGGTTTAACTTACACCGACATCGAGTTAGCTTACACCGTCATGCTTTTTTCGTGCAAGTAGGTTGTGCGGAACGAAGTGGAACCCAATATCATACCTCCCACTCAACGCAAACCGGCACAGATAAACCCGCTCCAATCTTCGGGATGCTCGAAAGGATGCTCTTGCTGACAGACTGCTTTTAATCGTTTATCTTTTCCTTGCACTTGCTGTAATAGTTGTTTGTAGGTGCCGAAAAGTAGCTGAGAATTTTCAGCCAATTAATGGGGTTGACAAAAAAAGACAGTTCAGCTATCCTATATAAAAAGAGCGTTTTCAAGCTGAATGAGGTGGAAAGATGAAAATTAAAGTGTTAATGCTCACCGGATTAATGGGACTGCTGGTAGGGTGCGGTGGAACTAACCAGGATAGATCCACAACTCAGCAGACTCCTACACCAGTAGAGTCAACTAATGAGTTTGAAGGTGTTTCATTTCCCAGAGACTCTTGCGGCGATGAACTGCCAGAAGACCCGCAAGCTTATCCGGTTGAATTTTATCCCGTTTTTATCGATTACAGCGATAGTAATTTACAAGCTGTAAAGTCTAAGTTTTGCCGCGATGCTTTGAAAAAACATAGAAAAAGCCTTGGTAAAGATTCTATCCAAATTGCCTCTTTTATTGGCAAAGAACGAGCGAATCAGTTTAGAGAGTTAATGCAGC
This sequence comes from uncultured bacterium, assembly GCA_964619285.1. Lineage (GTDB taxonomy): Bacteria > Cyanobacteriota > Cyanobacteriia > Cyanobacteriales > Microcoleaceae > CALKCV01. The sequence goes on from CAZUCT010000118.1 coordinate 2,743, forward strand.
GAGAGTTTGGAAGTGGAGAAATTGGCGAGGTTAGCGTCATACAGGCTCCACGAAATACCGTTGTGCAACAGTCTGACTTTGACCCTGCCTCCTTTCCCAGAGACTCTTGTTATGATGAACTGCCGGAAGACCCCCAAGCTTATCCAGTTGAATTGTATCATGTCTTTATCGATTACAGCGAGAGTAATTTACAAACGGTAAGGTCTAAGCTTTGTCGGGATGCTTTGAAAAAAGACAGAACTTTTAATCAAAGTGTTATCCAAGTAGCATCTTTAGTGGGAACAGAAAGAGCAAATCAATTTAAAGAGTTAATGCAGAAAGAGTTTGGGAATGTAGAAATTGGCGAGCTATTTGGCAGGCCTATTGTCATAGAGGCTCCACCGAAACCAAATAATGCTGCGCAGCAATTTGACTTAAACGCTCCTTCCTTTCCCCAAGAGTATTGCGGCGATAAATTACCAGAAGATGCAACTGCTTATCCGCTTAGTTTTTATCCATTATCTGTTGAATTAAATAGTAATAGTTCAGGATTATTTCACGATAATTTTTGTCGCGTTTTTGCTAAATACGAAAAGGAGAATGAACCATTAGTGGGCTATTTTGTGGGAAAGGAAAGAGCCAATCAATTTAAAAATATCATCCAAACTAGAATATCTGGAACTGTTGAAATTGGAGAGCCTATCGTAATTAAAAAAAAGCTTCCTTCTTCAGAAGAGGTAGCAAAGGCAGCGAAACTCAGCCCCCAGCAACTTAAAGGATTAATGGAGCTTGCTCAAAACAGCGAGTTGGGATCTGGGTTAAAAATTATTCTTCCAACTTATATACCTAAAGGATTTGAAATTACTAGGTTCAGTTATCAACTCAGGCGACATATTGGTACTCCTAATTACGAAATTGACTATCGAAATAAGAGCAATTCCTGTTCTTTTCGCATTTCTGGAAGTCATGGAGGACGTGGTGCAGGCCCATCAAATTATGAAAAAATAGAGGCATTATCAATAGCTTCAGGCAGGATAACTCTGAATCATACAGGTTTTGATAAATTAGGAAATGTACCCGGTGCAAAAGCATCGTCGTTTTCTGGAATACTTGGAGCAGGGCCAAATGGCTTCTTTTTGTACGACTTTTCTTATAGTAATAAATGCAATACAACAAGCGTGCAAGAAATAGTCAAAATCGTGGAGTCTTTACAGTATCTAAATCCTTACTAATTAATTGAATAGTAGCTTCTTAGCTTATTTTTAGTGAGAAAATGTGGCTTAAAGTGACTGCTGGCATACTTCTCGCAATTCTGAAGTTTCAGGAGCAGTTACCAGATATCCTTTCAACCACTCGCACCCTTGCACCAACAACTCATCTAACCCTTGCACTCGCCATAACTGCAAACTCCCCATATCTCCTCCAGCTATAATTGATTGTCCATCGGGACTAAAACTCAGCCCCCAAACCGCACCCTTCTCGTTAGTAAACTCAGCCACTTGCCGCCCCTGCAAATCCCAAATTCGCACCGTACCATCCATCCCCCCAGTGGCAAGGTACAATCCATCAGGACTAAAACTCACTGCATTGATCCCACTCTGGTAGCTGAAAAACTCCAGTTGTTGCCGTCCCGACAAATCCCATAGCCGCACCATACTATTATTATCAGCCGTCACCAGTCCCTTGCCATCGGGGCTAAAACTGACGCTGCGGATTTGCCCCTGGTGTCCCTGCCATTCCTGCTGCAACTCACCCGACGCATCCCACAACTTGATGTTACCATCCCAGTCCGTACTCGCAACCCACTCTCCATCGGCACTAAAATCTACTTTGCCGACAACTGCTTCATGCCCCTCCAAAGTCGCGAGTAGTTCCCCCGATATACTCCACAATCGCCCCGTTTGGTCGGCTCCCGATGTGACAATCAACTTACCATCGGGACTAAAACTGACGCTATTCACCCAAGGCTGATGACCTTTTAATCGTGTCCGGGGCTCTCCCGATACATCCCAAAGACGAACCGCATTCTCATATCCCGCCGTGGCAATAATTTTTCCATCGGGACTATAACGGACGCTCCACAGCGCACCGCGAGAATTAGCCTTCCACTGCGCCACTTCTTCCCCCGACAAATTCCAAACGCGGACGATTCCCTCATCTCCCGCCCCCACAATTTGCCGTCCGTCGGGGCTAAAACTGACAGTATTGACATCTTGTTGATGACCTGGAAACTGCACCGCCGTCCGCGCCGACAAATCCCAGAGGCGGGAAGTGCCATCCCGTCCCGCCGTCACCAAATATCGCCCGTCGGGGCTAAAATCTACCTTCCATACCGTCCCGCGATGACCTTGCAAGCGGGCAATTTCGCGACCCGAACTCTCCCAAAGTCTCACCGTACCATCATCCCCCGCAGTGGCTAACCGCTCTCCATCGACAGTAAAGCTAACAGCAATTATCCACCCTTGATGCCCCTCAAGGCGTTGCACTTCCCGACCGGACAGCTCCCAGATGCGAGCAGCATTATCATCCCCCGCCGTTGCCAAACGCTGACCGTCCGGGCTAAAGGTAACGTCAAACACCTGTCGGCTGTGCCCTTTAAATTGAGCGAGTTCTTTGCCAGAGCGTTCCCACAATCGAACCGTTCCATCTTTTCCCGCAGTCGCTATTTTCTGACCGTCCGGGCTAAAACTGATACTGTTAACACCACCTGGATGCTCTAATTTCCCCTTTTCCTTTCCGGACAAATCCCACAACCGCACTAAGCCGTAATCATCGCCGGATGCAAAACCCTGTCCGTCTGAACTAAAGCTGGCGGTATTAACCACCGTTTCATGTTCCATTTGCGCCAGTTCCGTGCCAGAAATATCCCACAATCGCACCGTGCTATCTCCTCCAACGCTGACAATTTTTCCACCATCAGGGCTAAAGCCGATATCGTTAACTCCTCCTAGAATGCCCCCTTCATGCCCTTGGAGTTCGATTGGTTCTGCTCCCAGCAAACTCCAAATTCGCACGATTCCATCCCTTCCCGCCGTGGCAACAGTTTCTCCGTTGGGGCTGAAACTTGCCGCTTTGACTTCCTCAGCATCGCGATCGAATCGATTGCGCTCGTAAATAGTATCGAGGATTTTCTGCAACGCCAAAATCGGACTAGCTGCTGGATAGTCTTGGGGCGGGCGATTATCTTTTACCATTTCCTGTAACCGCCGACCGCTTTGCATCGCCGAGAGCAACGCCTCCAGTTCTCCCGATCGCAACTGTCGCAGCGCACTGACCCCCGCTTGTTCGAGTTTCGTTCCTTCCTCTGCTTCCCGCTGCTTGTAACGAGCTATAGTCGCCGAGCCTAAAAATACCCCGGCGAAAACAACACTTGTCGCCAGGAACACCGACCCGATCCTAATCCGGCGCTTGGCTTTCTGGTTGGCAGTTTCGAGAATGCGCTTTTCTTTTTGCGCCGTCTCTTTCTCCCGTCTTTCCCGTTCCAGAGTCAGTTGAGCTTCCATTTCCTCCAATCTGGCTTGAGTGCGAGCCTCTTCACTCAATCGAATCAGTTCTATAGCAGTGGAAGAGAGTTCCCCAAGATTCTCTTTTAAAAACTCCTCAGCCAAAACTAAACGACTGCCACCGAGTAAATCTCCGCGCTCTTGAGAGCTCCCGCTTTCAACCCATTGCCTTGTTTCAATTTCAATCTGCCGCTTGCGTCGCAGCATTTCTCGGTTTTCCTCCAGCCACGCCTTCAATTGCGGCCAGTGACGAATTAGGGCTTCGTGGGCGACATCAACCACCGTGACGCGATCGCCCGTTTCCCCTCTTGGTTGCAATTCATCAGTCACGACTAACCTAGCTTTCACTAATTTTCCTAGAACGCGATCGACCGTTTCTTCTGCATATTCAGTTGTAACTAACTCGCTTTTCACTACCCGCCTGCGAGTATCTTCCGTTCCCTCACCCAACTGAGTTAGTTCCAAAAAAATACGTTTGGCAACCTTTTTTTCTGCCTCGGAAAAATCTTGAAAAATTAGATTGGCTTGCTTTTGCAGCGACCCCTTTACGCCCCCCAACCTATTGTACTCTGAAAGCGTTAATCGATTTACCAACTTCCGCTCCCATAGTTCTGTCAGGGTATATTGCAATAGCGGCAAACTTCCTGGGGAGCCTTGAACGTCCTCAACCATTTGCTTAACCAATCCTCGTTCTACTTCTAAACCCACTTGCTGCGCGGGTTTAGCGATCGCCTCCTCCAACTCTTGCGCCGTCATTGCCTTAACGAGAACTTGGTGTTTGGAGTTAGCGATGTAATTGGCAAGACCGGAATATTCCCGTTCAGCACATTTGCCCAAAAAATCGGCTCTCATCACCAATACCAGACAAAGTTTGCCATTACTTTGCTCTAACCCTCCCAAAAGGCAATCGAAAAACTTTTGCCGTTCTGAATCATCTTTGCAGAGGGTAAAAATTTCCTCAAACTGGTCTATAACCAATACCATTCGAGGTGCTTGGGTTGCCTCTATCAAACGCTTTAAACCTTCCACTCCCATTAAAATCAATTCCTCAGCTTTTTTAAGCTGACTGGCACGCTCGACAGGGGAGAGTTCCGGTTCTGCTTCTACAAATACCCGTGCTAAGTTTTGTAGTGGAGTGCGTTCTTGTTCTCCAGGCGTGAAAGGGGGATAGATTTTCCAGCGATCGCTTCCCGATAAGCTTTGCCCTAGTTTAAGCTGATGCAACAACCCCGCCCTAACCAGGGAAGATTTGCCGCTTCCAGAAGCTCCTAAAATTGCCAAGAAATTGCTGGTGCGGAGTTTGTCGATAGACTCGTCAGTAAGTGCGGTACGCCCGTAAAAATATTGAGCATCTTCCTCATTAAAGTCAAAATATCTCAGCCCTCGATAAGGACAAATCCCTTCCTGAATTGGCTTAACAAATTCTAACTTTCTTGTGGTCAGGATAATCGGATCTCCTGAATTGCTATAAATAGGAGCCTGGGGAACGCCTTTCACTGTCTGCTTAATAAAATCTACGAGAGCATTATTGGTGACTATTCCCTCGTCATACCTATTCGGATCGAGTCCCTGCAACAGAAACTCAGTCAAAACCCCATGCTCGCCACTTAGCGACTCATAAGCCAACTCAAACGCACGACAGGCAGCAATAAAACATCGATCTCTTCCTTTACCCAGACTACCCGGATCTGCCTCATCAAAATTGTCTAACTCACCACTGTGGCAGCAATCCAACCAGACAATCTGCTGCCTTACCTGACTTTGCTGCAAAAGGCGCCGCAACCATTGGAGAGACAAACCCCGGAATCCTAGATTCGGAGCCGAGTCGCTAGTCGCCAAAAAGCCTTCAGTAATACCGCCGCGACTTTTGCGCAACCCATGACCGGCAAAGAACAGCAGTGCAGTTTCGGGAGGGTGAGTTCCTTCTGGGCTAAACAGGTTGGCGATCGCTTCCTCCAACTCCTCACAACAAAGCAGACCATCTGGGTTCACCCGCAACTGACCATCCAGATTAGCTTCTGGCAAGCGCCGCACCCTAAACTCACCGTAAGTTTCCAGAAGTTGGGCAATAGCTTCGGCATCCCGTGCCGGTTTGGGCAAATCTGTCAGTTCCGGGTAGTTATTGATGCCCACCACCAGTGCATCGCGAGTCATAATCCCTAATTAACGCTAAGATTTAATTAACCATTATAAACTACCCCATTAGGTTTATGGAGAGCTTTGTTAACGAAAATTGCAGCGCAACTTTGCTGGCCATCTTGCTAGCCCTCAATAATTTAGAAGCGCCTTTGAGTCCCACCGAACAAGCTGCTTTAAAAAAAGCGGGCCAACGGCTGGCCATGCGGCCCAAAAACTGGGAGTCCATCATTAAGCAGTTGATGGACGGACTTGTGGCCAATACCTCTTTCACTCAGCTATATCAGTCTGCAAAAAGCCAGTTAGATGCAGTAAATGGCCAAATTCTCTCCAATCAACTACCCACAAAAAACGAACTCAAACAAGCTTTGCCAGGTTGTAGCGAAGTAGTAAAACGGGCTTACTTTGAAGGCCAACCAGACGATAAAAGCAACGAAATTCTCAATATGACCATCAACATCCTCACCACTCCAGAACCGACAGAAACCACCAAAAAACTCACCCGTCTCGAAGAACTCTGGCAATTTCTCAACCAGCCTATTGTCAAAAATGACTGACCTCATCTATTCCAACCTATTTCTCTTTCTTTACGACCTCCGAGAAGGTTTGGGAGAAAGCCAACAAGACTTAGAAAAAAATCGGAGAATATTTGCCTCCAAATTCCCCGAAAATATGCGCGATTCCCTATTTAAACTCGACAGCGTAATAGAAAGCGAGTATCTCGAACTTTTGACACAAAAAATCGAGTATTTTCGCCACGACCTCCCCGACGAAGGCTATTATTATCCCGTGCGGCTAAACGATACTTATGGGCTGCTGCTAGCTGCTTCTTTTCCTAATAATAAAACTCGTCACCTCGCCAGCAGCATCGCCCAACTTAAAAACAAAATCGAAGCCCAACTAAAAGATTCATCGGGCGACATCCAAAGCGGCAATCTCGGACAAACTTGGTTAATCTTAGCCGAATTAGCCAACAACAAAAACCCAGAAGAAATTGCCAAACAATGCTGCAAAACTTTAAACATCGAGGGGGACTGGGAAAAAGATTTACAAGGTCGATCGCAACTATTAGGAGGCACAATCTTTGAACTGCGACGATACAAGATCGTCATGTCAGAAACCCTAGATTTTTCCCTATCCGCACCCCCACCAACCATCGAACAAATCCACCAAAATAATCACCTCATAATCGCCCTCTATCCCAAGGAAGCAACTGCAACAAAAGCAGCAGAATTTAACTTTGACTGGATGCGTTTATTTTGTTACCGCCACAAAATTTTATGGGCCTACGCTCAGAGTCGCTATGTCAAACAATTACTCAAAAAAGATGCCATAGAAATTAAAAAATATATCCTAGAAATTAGAGCCGATAGAGACCCCGCTTTAAATCTAAAACTACTGCGAAAAACCTTAGTAAAAGCCCAAAGTACCTTATCCCGCTATTCCATAAACTTAGGCTATTTCGACGACCAAATACGCACCATAGAAATTAATCTGCTCAACTACCAAAGACGCTTGGAAACAATCAGAGAAAAAGCCACAGCCGTCGAAAATCTCTTGCCAAAAAATATCCCCTCTCCAATTTCCCAACTTTCCCAATTAACCATAAATGGAGAAAATATTTATTCTATTTTAGCTCGGATAGTCCCCATGCCCGGTGTCGCTACCGACCTTAAATTTATGGAAAAATTCCCTCAAGAAATAACCGAAAAATATCTCCTGCAAGTGCAAAAAGACTATGCCAATCTCAGCCCCAATTTAAAATTATTAGAAGATTTAATTAACTCCATTCGCGGCATTACCGAAATAGACCAAGCAGAACGCGATCGCAACTTTCAAGCAATTGTCGCGATGGTAGGCGTCGGATTGGGTGCCGGTGCCAGCGTCGCCTCGATATCGGGTCACTTCCCCTTCGTGAGCGAAACCGACAGAGCCAGCCATCATCCAGTAGGCAAGGTTTTATCTAAATATTATGTTCCCGAACCTTGGTTGGCACCGAGCATCTCAGTTATATTGAGTTTTAGCGCCAGCATTCTTGGTGCAGCGTTGACTTACCTGGGAATAAAACTCTGGTGGTACTTAGTTAAAAGTCGCAAGTAATCTTATCGTCGCAGTAGTGCTCAATAAACTATACAAAAAACAATACCTTCGCCCCCGAAAACTTCCACGAAGTCTAGCGAGAAAAATTTGCGAAGGTATTGTTCGCAAAACCGGGTTTCCGAACTGATGACTATCGTTCTCTACCGACACATAACCAAAGTACCGGCAGAAATGAACCCCTGGACTGGAGCGACTATCTGTACCCAATCGCGTCTCTCTTTATTATTAATATCGGGTACTAACTGATAATTAGGAACTAGCAATACTTGATTCCCAGTAGGCACTCCTCCCACCCGGGCAGAAGTTGTGGAAGCGCTCGCCCTTACTACTACTCCTCTAGGTGCCGCTTGGCGATCGACTTGACGGCATAATGGGTTTCTACTCATATCGCCACCAGGATTTGTAGGTGGGATAGGTACTCCACCATCGCAGTTTGTCAAAGCTGTTTCGTTACCGGGAAAGCCTCTGGCAACATAGCCAGGGATGGGAAATGTAATTTGGGTCCAAGTCCGACCTCCGGGGCCTCTGATATTTCTACCATCTGCTAGGGTGACTTGTTGGTTAAATGGTAAGTTGTTTACTATTGGAGAATTGGGGGTGGGACGTTGGTGAACTGGTAAACCTTGGGGGTTCGCTACTCGCTGACAGAGATTGCCGAAATTCTGCGCTATCTCCAGGGTTGTCGCGTTGCCAGTAGCGATCGCCCCCACACCTTCGATACTCCCCGCCAGGGTCGCTACCAAAGCAAACAAAGCTAAAGATTTATTCCTTCGACGGTTGTGATTCATTTTTTTCTCTTCTCCAAAACATATAAATGAAGCACCCAATTAGCAACTCCCAATTCCCAACTCCCCATTCCCCAAAAAAAATTAAAATTGTTGCAAAAACCTTAAATCGCTTGCATACACCCTGCGAATATCGTCGATTTGGTGCAACACCATTGCAAACCGTTCGACGCCAAAACCTGCCGCAAAGCCGGTATATTTTTCTGGGTCGTAACCCACTGCTTGCATCACGTTAGGATCTACCATGCCGCAGCCTAATACTTCGAGCCATTTTCCTTTCCATTCTAGATCGACTTCTGCCGATGGTTCGGTGAAAGGGAAGTAACTGGCGCGGAAGCGGATGGGTAGGTCTCCAAACATTTGTCGCAAGAACTCTTTAATTGTTCCCTTCAGGTCGCTGAAGCTCAACCCTTCGTCGATCGCCAACAGTTCTATTTGATGGAAAACTGCGGCGTGGGTGGCATCTACCGTATCGCGACGATAGACTCTACCCGGGGCGACTACGCGGATGGGGGGTTGGTTTTTTTCCATGTAGCGTATCTGTACGGGAGATGTGTGGGTTCGCAATAGTCTTTCGCCGGGTAGATAAAAGGTATCTTGCATATCTCTGGCAGGGTGGTCTTTGGGAGTGTTGAGGGCCTCGAAGTTATAATAGTCGTTTTCGATTTCCGGTCCCGACGAGGTCGTATAGCCCAAACCTACGAAGATATCTAGGGCTCTGTCGATGATGCCGTTGAGGGGGTGGATGCGACCTTGGGGCCGATAGACTCCGGGCATGGTGACGTCTAGGGTTTCGGCCTTGAGTTGGGCTTCGATGGCCGCTTTTTGCAGGGCTTCCCGTTTTTGTTCTAAACTGCCTTGGATGGCTTCTTTGACTTCGTTGGCCATCGCTCCGACTTGGGGCCGTTCTTTGGGGTCGAGTTTGCCCATCGTGCCTAAGATTTTGGATACTTGGCCTTTTTTGCCCAGATAGCTGACGCGCAGTTGTTCGAGTTTGTCGAGATTGTCGGCGGTGGCGATCGCTTCTGTTGCTTCTTCACCCAGTTTTTTTAATTGAGTCCCTATATCGGTCATTTTGATTTTAGGTTTTGTTTTTATATTTTAGATTGGCTTGGTCCCACAACCCATAATACAATAGAGGAATTGTTAATTGTTAATTGCCAGTGGCTCCACCGCGAACCCAGAAGACAATCTTCGGGCCCGGCCTAGTCGGTCAAGTTCAGAAACCCGGTTTTTTGAAAAAACCGGGTTTCACAGGCCGCCTCTCTAGTATCTGGAGTCTGGAGATTTGCTACCGAATTTAGCTGCTTCGTCGCTCTTTTGTTTGCTAAATTAAAAAATGACAGTCAATTTAATGGAAGCACCTAAACTTTGAAAATAGCCACTAATTTGCCGCTTTTTGGTAATGGGTAATAGATAATGGGTAATGAGTATCCGTTTCTTGATTGTTTGCATTTTTACAAATATGAAATTATCCCAAATTTAATTGTTAATTGTTAATTGTTAATTGTTAATTGTTAATTACTTAGCCAAGGTAACTAAGATGGAAAAAATTTCAGATTATTTTATTTTTCTAGCTCCAAATGATATTATAGTCAAAGGGACTAGAGTGGGAATAGAAACTATTTTGTAGGATTACATTTCCCGAGAAAAGTCACCAGAAGCTATGGCGCAAACTTATTCATCATTAATTTTAGAGCAGGTGTATGCAACTATTTTGTATTACCTTAAAAACCAAAAACAAGTCAGTCAATACATAGCCGATGGGCTGGAATGGGGACATCATAAGCGAGAAGAGCAGAAACGCAATCCTCCTCCTATTTCAGAGAAAATTCGTCAACTGAGAAAGGAACGACTTTTATCGGGTAAATCTTATGCAAATCAACTATTTGATGGATGAAAACCTCAATCCAATTTATAAATTGATTTTGGCATCACTGGCTTCTATAGAAGGAGAATATAGCGATCGCATTTTTTATTTGCCATTGCCGTAATCGCTTTAGGACTGACGCATTAGAAACAAAATTTAGACCTTTGAGATTGCGCACGCGCCCGCTCGCAATGACAAAAATACGTTGTTTCATCTTCTGAAATGAACCGCCCCAAAGCCAAATATTCCCCATTCCCCATTCCCCATTCCCCAATTTTTTATGAGAATTTTAATCGGTAACGACGACGGTATTTACGCCCTGGGCCTGCGCAGTCTGGCCAACGGTTTAGCTAAAGATGGCCACGAGGTAACGGTGGTCTGTCCGGATCGAGAGCGCTCGGCTACGGGCCACGGCCTGACTCTCCACCAACCGATCCGGGCAGAGAGAGTAGAATCTGTTTTTGAGAGTTCGGTCAAGGCTTGGGCCTGTTCTGGTACTCCTTCGGATTGCATTAAATTGGCCCTATTTGCGTTGTTGGACGAACCGCCGGATTTAGTTTTGTCGGGAATTAACCACGGGCCGAATTTGGGAACGGATATCCTCTATTCAGGAACGGTGGCGGCGGCGATGGAAGGGGCGATCGAAAATATTCCCAGTATTGCTTTTAGTCTGGCAAATTACACTTCCCGGGAGTTTGAAGGGGGGGTTAATTTTGCTAGGTCTCTGGTGAAGCGAGTGGAAAAGGAACCACTACCAAAGTTGATGTTGCTTAATGTTAACGTGCCGGCGGTGCAGGAGTGGGAGATTGCTGGGGTGGCGATCGCTCGTCAAGGTGTCCGTCGCTATATCGATATTTTTGAGAAGAGGATGGATCCCCGTGGAAAAACTTATTATTGGCTGGCAGGAGAATTGTTGGAAGAAGAATTAGAAGAAATAGGAAATGTTGGGGATAAAAATGATTTTCCTACGGACGTCCAAGCCATTCGCAATAATTACATTACGATAACCCCCTTGCAATATAACTTGACTTATGGTATGGGGCTGGAGGATTTGCGGCAGTGGCAAGGGGAGGATTTTCATAATAGCTAGCTGAGAGATGTTCGGAAATCGGGTTTCTTGACGGAAGTTCTAAAAAGGACTTTATCCCTTTAAAATTAGAATCAGTCCACAGGAAGCAGTAAGTATTTTTTCGAAATGTAAAATTCGATCGCAAAAAAAGTAGTTAAGCCGAGAGAGGCATTAGACTAGAAATAAGAAAGGCCTATGGCGTTAGCTTTAGACCTGAAGGGGTCGCAATAGGTCGTAGGTGTAGGTTCCTATCGCAATTTTCTTGAAAAATAATTATGAACACTCCCACTTTTAAAAGCCATTATGTTACTTGTCCGATTTGTAATCGCTCCAGCGCTTTGCCTCCGGCAGAGATGTTTAATGGCTTATTTACTTGTCCCCATTGTCATTCCCATTTGGTGATTAGTTGGAGCGGCCATTACGTTCGAGATCCTTTTTCGATTAAACAGTTGAGTATGGGACAGAGTTTGAGACGTCAGAGCAGACCTTTGGCCCGTTTGCGCCGGGATCTCTGCCGCCAATATCTGCCTTTGCTGGCGATCGCGGGTAGCGTGGTGTTTTTGGGTTTTGCTTTTTCGAGTTGGGAGGCCCCAAAGACGGGTAAGAATTTATGGAATGGTTTTGTGGAGTGGGCGATCGTAGAAGAGGATGCTAAAGATACATCTGATTAATAATTAGAGCTTAAAAATAATGATGCAACGTATTTAGAAAGAAAATGTAAAGGATATAGTTGTTGGAAAAGCGATCGCACCAGACTTTTTGCCTTAATTCAGTTCCCATAGTTTTTGGTCCGACTACCTTGCAAAATGTTAACAATGTTTAAGAATTGTAAAAAACATTTTCAAACCTCAAAAGTCATGCTAGAATAATTGGTGAATACTGTAGTTATAGTAAGGGGTTCCAACTATTATACTCCAAGCAAAGCGCGTATTCTGCTAGCACAAAGTATAGGTAAAAAACTCCTACTAATTGTCGCTAGATTTTGCGTTTTTAATCTTAGCTAAGAGAGAAACATGGAAGACAGAAGTGCATATCAAGGTCAAATGGAAGCTAAACTCCAAGAATGGGGAAGCAAGCTAGACGAACTGAAAGCAAAGGCAGACCGAGCCGGAGCAGATAGCAAAGCGGAATTGAATAAGAAAATCGAGGCATTAGGTGAGAAACGAGATGCAATGCAGCAAAAGCTGGCAGAGCTTAAATCCTCTGGAGACGATGCTTGGGAAAGTCTCAAAGCAGGTGCGGAAAGTGCCTGGGACGAATTGAGCGCTGCTTTTGAAGAAGCTAAATCTAACTTTAAATAATTAGCTTTTATTTAGTTGGAAAATGGGAAAGAATTTCTCTATTTCCCATTTCCTCATTGCCTCAATTTTCTATGCTGTTTAAACTTTTGGTCGTTTTACATATTTTAGGAGCAACGGTCTGGACTGGCGGACATTTGGTTCTGGCCGTAACCGTTCTTCCTAAAGCACTAAAAAACCGGGAACCAGACTCGATCGCCAATTTTGAGGATAATTTTGAGTGGTTTGGACTTTCGGCTTTATTGTTGCAGGTTATCACCGGTCTATGGCTGACCTGGATTTATTTTCCCGGCTTCCAAAATTTCTGGAAGTTCGATTCTTTCCTCTCTGTTTATATTGGCATCAAACTGGGTTTGCTGCTGCTGACGATTGCCCTGGCAGTTACCGCCCGATTTTTTATCGTTCCCAAACTCAATAAAGACAATTTAAACTCCCTGGCTTATCATATTGTAGCAGTGACGTTTTTAGCAATCTTGTTCGCCATTTTCGGTGCGGGAATTCGTCTGGGCGGCCTGACATGAATTGGGACTTACGCACTCGTAACGTATTTTTGTCGGCAGGGATCGAGTCAGCTTAACAATTGACAATTAACAATTAACAATTGACAAAAAGCGGCTTGGTTCGTTTCAAAGGTGACTTGCTCCCCCTTGAAAGTCTCCGGCCAATAGGTTTAAGTTCGCGGGGCGTACATCATAACGAGAACTCCGGCGATCGCCAAAGCACAGCCTATCCAATCGTAGTTATCGGGACGAAATCCATCAATTCGCCATCCCCAAAGCAGCGACAAGAAAATAAAAATGCCGCTGTAGGCCGCATAAACTCGTCCAAAATGAGTTGGTTGTAGGGTTGGGATGATGCCATAGACCATCAGCAGCAGCCAGCCAGCCAGGGCGACGGGTAAACCTTTGCCCTCCCGCAACCACAGCCAGACCAAATAGCCACCTCCAATTTCGCACATTCCTGCTAAAACAAAATAGAGCAGCGACTTTAACATAATTTAAGTTCCTCAAATGAAAAAATTGGGGGTAATTGTCAATTTTATAGCAATCCTCGGCAGAGTTGTGTCTAACCGCTTTTTGGTTCGGGGGGAATTGGGAATTAGGAATGGGCAAGAGTTAACGATGAACGAAGCTAGAGTACGTCAAAAATACAACCGATTAGCAGCAGTTTACGATCGCCGGTGGAATCGTTATGTTACCGAAACTCTAGAATTTTTAAAAGTTTGGGTCGCACTCTCCCCCACGGAAAAGGTATTGGATATTGCCTGCGGTACGGGTGAATTCGAGCCCATCGTCTTGGGCGAAAATAGAAGACAACAAATGGTTGGGGTGGATATTTCAGAAGAAATGTTGGCGATCGCCCAACAAAAACTTAATGGTTTTCCCAATGTCTGTTTGACTCTTAGCAGCGCATCTAGTTTGCCTTTTGCCGATGGAAGTTTTGATGTAGTAGTTTCGGCAAATGCCTTTCATTATTTTGATGACCCTGCTAGTGCGCTCCTGGAGATGAGACGGGTACTCAAGCCTAATGGAAGATTGGTAATTCTGGACTGGTGTAGAGACTTTTTAACCTGCCAAATTTTAGATGTTTTGCTAAAACTCATCGATCCTTCTCGTCGTTCGTGCTATACTCAAAAGGAATTTCATAATTTATTGACCGCGAGAGGATTCGCGATCGACAGTGCTAAAAAAGTCCGTTTTGGCTGGTTCTGGGGATTAACGATCGCCACAGGTAAGCCGTCAATTCAATTTTGAAACAAAATCTTTGCTGTTATCCAACTTCGACTCCCACCAATTGTAAAATAACATTGATGCATAGATTAAAAGGAGCAGAATAAAATGAGCGTTACTGTTTTACAAATGCAACCATCTTTTATACAAATGGGCAACTTGATAGAATACCCCCAAGAGGGTATTTTAAGTAAAGTATTGCTAAAAGATAGTTGCTCTCAATATACCCTGTTTTGTCTGACCGCAGGAACGGAGATTTCGGAACATACTGCATCTCGCAATGCTACGGTTCATGTACTGGCAGGGCGAGGACGGCTGATGTTGGAAGGTGAGGTGATTCCTTTGGAACCGGGTACTTTTGTCGTCATGCCCGCCCGCGCCCGTCACGCTTTGGAGGCAGAGGAGAATCTGGCCTTTTTACTCATCCTTTCAGAACCATCAAACGTAGTATAACGAGAAGAACGGGCGAGAAGCTTACCTCTATTATGCACTATTATCGTAGAGTCGAGCAAATTCTCAGCAATTTACGTCCAGTCTTAAGTCGTTGTGCGACATTTGAATGGTTCGTTATTCTAATATGGGGCATTCTTTTATGTAATGGACATCCGGCAATTACGAGCTACTTAAATGCAGTGGGGCTAACACCACACTGCTATAGCCCTGCCCTACTGTTGGAAGCAGGGTCTTGTCTTTTTGCTGTTCCTGTTACCTTTGAGTTACAAGATGGTATAAAAACTACAAAAGACGATGGAACTACTGTAGTAGATAAAATTTCAGCTTTGCGTGCGGATACGATAAATGTAGGTAGTTACATCATTTTCTACTCAAAGCGGCAAGGAATGAAGCGTATCATGACTCACGCTCGCGCGAACGGTTTGTACTTGTTAATGCTATAGTTCTAGCTATTCAGGACTTACGCATGAAAAACGAAATATAGACGGCAAGAGAACTGCTTCGCTCGCGCTCGCAATGACATAAAAAAGTTTTTTTGCGTAAGTCCTATTTTTTTAACTCTCTTATAAGTTTTACCCCTCCTCGCGGCTTTGTCTGTAAAATTTGTTACCAAATTACCGAGATTCTGAAAAATATCTCTTTTTAGATATTAGACTTAGGAGAGAGACGATTGTCCATTTTAATTTATGTTCGTAGCAATCGCTTTAGCGATAAAATAAGTTTATCTAACAATCGCGCTTTGCGATTACTACGAACGGCCTCAATCGCGCTCATCGATTACTACGAACGGCATCGGGTAGAGCTCCCTCCATCTTCTCCGATCGCTCGATTAAACTCTCCAACTGCTTCTGCGCCGCCAACACTCCCAAACCGCGCACCTTCACCTTGCCCGGTTCGTAAACAAAACGAGAATGCAAATGTTGGAGCAACTTTTCCTTCAGCAAGTTCCAGGCCGGTTCCTCCATCGGCGTTTCTAAAACGACGTGCTGGGTACCCTCCGGTTTGATGCGAGCAAAACCTAACTTCTTCGCAATCTGCTTCAACTCCATCACTCGCAATAATTGCAAGGCCGGTTTGGGAATGGGGCCGAGCGCGATCGCACCAATCAACCTCAATCTGCTGCAACTCCCAACGACTGCCTGCAGACGCCACCCCCCGATAAGCGCTCATCTTCTGTTCCCAATCCAATATATAATCCGCCGGAATAAAAGCAGTTAGTTTCAAATCGATTTGAGTATCGTCAACCTGGGGAATCTCCTGGCCGCGAATCTCCCTAATCGCCTCCTCCAACATCTCCGTATATAAATCGAATCCCACCACGTTAATCTGCCCCGACTGTTGCGCCCCCAGGATATCCCCCGCCCCGCGAATCTCCAAATCCCGCATCGCTAACTGATAACCGGAACCTAACTGAGTAAATTCCTGAAAGGTTCGCGGAATCGGGGTTGCCGTCAGGGTGAGAACGTCAACCTTTGTTTTCATGGTCTTGATTTTTTCCTTCTGGTTGACTCCAAACCGCTGTTCTTCGTCAACTACTATACTCGGCACGGGCAGAAAATGCGTTTTTTGATTTCTCAGTCAACATACTCTTAACTCAAAGAAAAAAAGATGTTTTTGAGTGTGAGTCACTCGTCATGAGTGTGAGTCATGAAATGTGAATTGCCTCCCCGCGTCAAGTATAACGCGATCGCCTCCACCCCCTCGTACAAACACAAAAAAAAATTGTCCCGAAATATATTCCCGCTTTTGGGGTTTGAAAAGTTCCGAGCGCGATCGCTTCCTTTTCCCATAAAAAAGCGATCGCCTACAGATATTTTTCCTATTAAGTTCTGCGATCGCCCGCCAGTCAAGTCAGAAACCCGGTTTTTGGGTATTTCAGAAACCCGGTAATTTCGGCAAAACCGGGTTTCTTAGACCGATTCTAAGAGCGATCGCCCCCATCTTCACACATAAATTACAAAAAAAACTATTACTCATCGCTCTCCCGCGACACCTCTAATGTGAGAAAATCGTAAGCCATATCCGTATTAGGAAAAATCGCCCTCGCCTCCTCCAACAAATCCTTCAACTGAACCGCATTCCCCGGCGCGTACCTCGGACTAAAATGAGTCATCATCAACTGCTTAACCCCCGCCGCCAAAGCCACCTGGGCCGCCATCGTCGAAGTCGAATGCAGCCTTTGAAACGCCATCTCAGCATCCTGGTGAGCAAAAGTAGCCTCGTGAATCAATAAATCAGCACCCGCCGCCAGTTCCACCGCCTCCTCACAAAAAACCGTATCCGTACAATAAACCACCTTCCGCCCCACCTGAGTCGGTCCGCAAAGTTCCGCCCCGTTAACTTTGCGCCCGTCGGGCAGAGTCACCCACTCCCCCCGTTTGAGCGAACCATAAACCGGCCCTGGGGGAATCCCTAAAGCCTTGGCCTTTTCCACCTGAAAATGTCCCGGTCGGTCCTTTTCCTCCACCCGATAGCCAAAAGCCGTCACTCGATGTTTCAGAGGCCCGCAACTGACAACATACTCCTCATCCTCATAAACAATGCCCGGCCTAACTTGATGAACCCTAACCGGATAGGCCATAAGAGTTTGAGAATAGCGGCGGCAAGCTTGCAGATATTCCTCCAGTCCCGACGGCCCGTAAATATCCATGCTTTTCACGTTGCCCCCCAAACCGCAACTGGCCAACAAACCCATCAAGCCGAAAATATGGTCCCCGTGCATGTGGGTAACAAAGATGCGACTCAGTTGGCTTACCCTTAACTCGCTGCGGAGAAACTGATGTTGAGTTCCCTCGCCGCAGTCAAACAGCCAAAGCTCGCTTCTTTGGGGCAGGCGCAGGGCGACGCTAGAAACGTTGCGCGATCGCGTCGGCACTCCCGAACTGGTTCCTAAAAAAGTAATTTGCAAAACTTAAATAACCTCGATTTAATCAAAAAATGTGCTAATTGAGCCAGAAGACAGTTTTCAACTTCTATTTTACATTTTTTTCCCCCGAGTGGCTTCTTTGCCAAGAGAGCAACTAGAGAGCCCATCGAGAAACCCGCTTTTTCCACCCAAGAAACCCGGTTTTTCTAACAATACCTTCGCCATTTTTTTGTAGGTTGGGTGGAGTCTAATAAGAAACCCGGTTTTTTGCCCACCGGGTTTCTGGCCCCACTATCTAATTAAGAAACCCGGTTTTTTGCCCACCGGGTTTCTGGGCACCCTAAGTAGGAGTGCAAAATTAATTAGACACCGAACAGACAAGATGTCTGTTCT
>CAZUCT010000119.1:0-20918 GCA_964619285.1 uncultured bacterium
CTTGTTAGGTTTCGCTTCGCTACACCCAACCTACGAATTATTCCTCTTTTTTCAACTCCTGGCGGGCCTCTTGTAAAAAGAATAAATAGGCCGCTTCCAGAGTTTTTTTATCCGCCAAAATGCGTTCGGCGCGAGAATGGTAAATCTCATCAAAAATCTTCCTCAAAACATCATAATACTCCTTAACTTGTTCGTACTTAGTCGCCCCCACCCCATGTTCTCGAATGCGGTCTAAGCGAGTGTGATATTGCTGAACCAAAGAAGCAAAAACCACATCCCAGGGCAAATGAGATTTACGAGAACGAATAGCCGCCATAAAATCGGCGAAAGGTTCCCCTTGGGAGGTACGTCGAAAAGAACTCCCGCGCAGCTTTCCCGACTCGGCAATTCGCGCCGCTTCTCGGAGATATTCCGTTAATTTTGTTTCCTCATTCATCAGTTTTTCCAAAGTAGTTAAAGGTTGACATATTTTCTGCCAAATTGCCTCAAAGTTCGAGTCGTCTCGTTCCCGCAAAATCCAACGCAACAAGACATAATAAAGGTCTAAACTTCTTTTAGCAGCGCGGGCTAAATCGTAAAGACAATCGTCCAGTTTTTGCAGACTGGAAACGGCAAAAGCTAAACTGCCGATACAGCGCAATTTATTTCTAAGATTGAGAGCTTCTTCTCTGTCGTATTCTCCGTTTCCTAATAATGGTTGAAGCGTCGAAGGTATCCCCTCCACTCTACCATAAATTTCTTGAGTAGATTCTACTTCTAAATTGCCGCTAATAACGAAAGGAAAACCAAACTCTAAAGACAAAGAAAGTTCTAAAGCCAACCGCAGAGATTTTAATAAAGCCACCGAAGCATTTGCCTCGCCCCAAAGGAGAGGAATTACTACAGTCGAACGCACAAAATCGGGACGTTTTGGTAAGGCTAAACCGACGACTCTATTAGACTTAAATTCTAGGATGCTGTCTCGATAAAGCTGCAATTCGTCAACAGTTACCGTCCCACCTTCTGCATTAGTCGCCGCCGTTGCTTTTAAAAACTCCCGCCAAATTCTCAAAAGTTCGGGACTCGAACCGGGAGGCAAAGCTAAATGTAAATAAAGAGATTCTTGCTTGTCGGTGGCGGGAAAGTTAGCGCCTATTTTCATTATTTTATAAGCAAGAGAAGTCAGAGAATCTGCCTGTCTTTTGGGGTCGCCACTCATACCCCCGGGCAAGCGGTTAGAAAAAGATTGTACCTTCGTTCCTGGAGGCATATTATTAGAAATTAATTCCTCTCCAGTCTGGGAAGTTGTGCCTAAAGAGTTGCGTTTTTTCGGATTAGAATCGATATAAGCTTCCAGTTCGTTAATACCTTGCCAAGTTGTGGGATGGGGGAAGTTTAAGATTTGGGAAACGGTAGCGATCGCCCCTTCCGAAACCTCTATTTCTCCTCCCAAAGATGAAGACTCGCCGCGCAATTTAAAGGAATCTTCAATTATTTTAATAACAACCTCAATTCCTCCCGATATCGCCTTAGCTGCAAATAGGGATTTTCCGTATTGAGAGTCAAAAGGTTTTAGGGCTAATTGCTGTTCTGGAGACAAACCAACTTTATTAGAAATAGTATCCCAAACTTTCTCCGTTTCCAGGTCGGTTTGGCGATAACTCAAATAAGCAGACTTCAAAGCTTCGGAAATAGCAAACTCTTCGGCATTGCTAACCGGAATTAACCCCAAATTAGCAGCATTTTTTAACGCCTCATTCCCCGCTTTATCGCCCCATTTCTTAACATCTTGCTTCACTTTAGCAATTTTAAAACTCACCTTTTTCTTCTCCAAAAGCGCCGTTACGCAAACCAAAGCTTCCTCCGGGTTCAACTCAACCGCTTGTGGGTCAACTTTAATGCCATCTTTAGTTGCTTTAACCAACTGTTCGACATTACCGCCAACCACTCCATCAATCTTTTTTTGCCAGCGAGAAGCAATCTTTTTAACCACTTCTTCCCCCGGCCAAGATTGACCCTCAAAAATCTCTCCATCGGGAAAAATAGCCAAACTATTTAAACCATAACTTTGCAAAACTTCCTGACAAGAATTTAACAAAAGCGAGGTGAGATAACCAAGGTCTTTAGCAACCCTAATTCTGAATAATTTAGTAGGGCGATTAAAAGCGACAGTTAGCTCGTTTTGAACTTTAAGAAAGCGTTGTTTTTCGGGGATTCCCAAATCGAACAAATCCGCCCCAATAAGCATCGCAGCCCATCTTTCGATATTATTATCCTCGGGAAAAAACCGCATCCCATCGCTAGAATTATGCCCCGAATGTCGTTCGATTAAACGGCGAATCAATTCCAAATCTTCATCGTTAGAAACGAGAGATTTTACGCAAGCTAAATCGAGTTGTTCTAGTAAAAAATCGCGATTTCTCGCCAAAGTTTTAACGTTGCGTCCGGTAGTATCTAACTTATTCAAATCGTGAACTGCAGTAGCAGCTAAAATTAATCCTCTCTTTGTTTCTGGAACTTCGGCAATGCGACTTACCGTGAGGACAAATTGACAGGCAGAGTCGAGATGTTCTGCCAAAGTTCGACCGGTTCTCACCCCATATTGTCGGTGGGTGGCGTGTCGTTCGTATAAATTAGGACGAATTTCGTTAAAGTAGATTTCGTTTAGGGTTGTGGGCGATCGCCCCAAAAGTCGAGTATGTTTTTTCATAGTTCGTAGTAATCGCTTTAGCGATAAGTTCGTAGTAATCGCTTCAGCGATTTAGTGTTAACTTTCTATTACTAACCCCATTGTATGAGGGGCGTGGAAGTTGCAATTTCCATAACCGGGTAAAAACCATGATATAATTGCAAAAAACGTAATTTGAACAAAACAAATGAAAGCCGTTGAAGTCACGGGAACTTTAGATGATAAGGGCCAATTATTCCTCGACCAACCTATTGAAAATTTCGCCCCCAGTCGAGTGAAAGTTATCGTACTTTTCCCGGAAGTGGCAGAAGAAGTGGAAGAAGACCCCGACGATACTCCCATTGAAGAAATCAAAGCTAGTTTGAGGAGGGCGTTGCAGGAAGCAAAAGAAGGAAAAACCAAACCAATTTCTGAGTTATGGGAGGGTATCGATGCCGAATAATTAGAGGAAAATTACTTTTTATTCCAATATAAACTATCTAAAAAGAAAGCATCTTGATTAAAAGCAATACTCCACGATTGCTTTTTATAACCACCTCCATAACCAATAACTTTTAACTCGTAAACTGCAAATAATGCTGGTAATGCACGACCGAGTTTAATAGCTTTTGGATGACTATCTATTACCCATGCCACAATTTCTTTGCGTCCGATAATTTTTTGAAGTAACCGCGTTGGTATTCGTGGCTTAGTTTTGATAGATAAATGTTCGATCGCAGTAACTTTTCTAAGTTTACCACTAATATCTTCTTCGTCAACTTCAAACCAAATTTGTCTGGTTTTATCGTCATCATCTATCAATCCAGTTAACTTAAAAAAACCATACACCCCAAGTAATTCTTCTGGTGACGATCCAATAAGTTTTGCAAATCGCTTTTCCCTTTCCACTTCATCATACCACTCCGGTCGTTCTTCTCCGATTTTATCTAAAGTTGCGATAAAAGCTTTTTCATCTAACTCTTGAAAAAGACCTCGACGTAATAAAAACATTAAATTGTATCCCTTGACAGGAAAACCAATATCTTCTCTCCTTTCGTCAATAATACCTGCTTCTAAACCGTTACCTCGAAATGTTAGTAAAGGCTTGAGAATAGAGGTTTTCTCATATTCTTTTCGCTTTGCTTGTGCTTCGGCGTAAGTTTTTCCAGTCAATTTTTCGACAACTTTAGCGATGCCCTCTTTAATTCGCGGTTTGGTATCTGGTTGAAACATTCCTAAGACTAAATTGGTAGCTTCAATCATCTCTATGCAGGCGTGTTTTGTTAAGTAATTAAGAAATGCTTCCGGTTGGCGATAAGCTTCCTCAATAAGTTCTTGCAATTCATCCCGCGTCAAAGTAGCATTTAATTGAGTTTTTTCAGCTAAAAAATTATAGACGTAATTAGGAACTAATGCCAAAACTTCGTTGGGAATCGATAGAGATTTATGATGTCTGGCAATTCGTCCAAATCGTTGAATAAATTGGCTGCTAGTTCGAGCTTCTAAAATTAGAAAATCCTTCTCAAACTCATTTTTAAAATCTACTCCAACTTCTATAGTTGATGTACCAACAGTAACTTTTTTGGCTAAAGCTTCGCCACGCATTTCAGCGGAACTTAACCCATGTATTTCACCAACTAAATTAAAGTCAAAGGTATTTCTAAAACGTTTTGCCGCGCCAATAGCGGCTGCAACTGCATCAAAAATTGCGACGTAGCGAGTATCGGGATATTGTTGTTGAAACGATTCAATTTCATTAAACGACTCATCTAGCGCTTTTAATCCTTCCCACTTTTCCAGTTCGGCAGGAACTAATTTAAGATTGACTGGATGAGCGATCGCTCTGGCATTAGGATCTTTTGATGGATGAGATTCGACTATTTCTACCCACAATCCTAACTTTTCGCGCAGCAAATTTACCATTTCTAAATTCGGAGTTGCCGATGCAAAAATAAAAACCCGACCGATCTTAGAATTAATAGCATTTAAAGCCCCAACAAAATATGCTGTATCTGCTTGCTGTTTGACATTATAAAGATGAAATTCATCAAAGGCAAAAAAACGATAACTACCCACTAATTCCCAAAGCCTTTCTCTTAAGCTAAAAATTACCGGATATAATCCAAAAACAACGTAAAACAAAATATCTGGATTAGTGAGTAAAACAGGTTTGTAATTTAACAGAGTTTCAAGAGTTTGGCTATGACGTTTGAGTTCGAGCTCGATTTGCCATTGGTCAAGTGTCTGACTATCTACTCGTATTACTCGATTGCTGCCAGTTTTTTGATATTCCTCCAGTAAAGTTCTTTCCTGGTCTGCTAATAATTCGTTAGTCGGATAAACACCAAACATTGCTTTTCCCGTTTTAATGCTATAGGCATAAGATGTTAAAGTCTTGCCGCTGCCCGTGGGAGTAATAAGAAATAAACACAAAGTTTGGTTAGATTGAAATGCTTCGCAGATTAGCTTGTAAGCATCCCATTGATATTGATATGGCTGCTTACCCGCCAACCATTCATCGGTTTTTACTCGGTCTAATGCAACTGGTGAAATATTCAGATTAATCATTTTTTCTACCTTTTTTAGCGGTTAGCGATCGCGCAACAAAACTCATATTACCCGGCAGAATTATTTGGTCATTTTCTGCAAATTTAACTAAATAATGCTTGCCATTTTCGTATCTGGGGTTTGCGATAAGGCGAGTTGGTAAAGTTGACGGGTAAATGTCACAAACAATTGGATCGGCTGGAATGTCGCGCCAATTAAGTAGTAATGATTCTGCATTAAAACTGCCCTCTTTTTCTTCAACTTTTTGAGCTTTTCTAAAGGTAAGGCGCGATTTTGCCATAAATTTTCCCAGACGAATGTAACCTTTACCTGTTAGGAAATTCTCAAAACTAGGGAATTTTTGCAGAGAGTTTGCAGTGGCGATCGCTACATAAAACTCGAACGTGCTACCCGGCCTAATTACCCGAGCAAAACCCCAGTCAGGATAACCAATATTGCGTTCCTTTTTGGGAAAGCCATAAAACTCCTGAATAGTATTCCATTGAATTAGGCGATAGGAGATATCTAAAGGTCGTGCTGGAGTTAAGTAAATACCAGCTTGATTGAGAGGTTCTAAGTCTTTTTTATATTCGGGTTTTTGGACTTTATGAAAATAAGTAGATTTTGCCAATCCCAGGGCATAAGACAACGCATAGTTGTGGATATATGCCCCAGTTTCATAAACTTTTCCTCGCTCGGTAGTGGCGAAGAAAATATAGTCCATTACCTCTAATTTTCCTCGGTAAATGTCCATCAATTGTTCTCAATCTATTTACTAATTTCAAAGGCAAAACGAACAGATTGACTATTGAGCTCGCGCAAA
Organism: uncultured bacterium; assembly: GCA_964619285.1. Lineage (GTDB taxonomy): Bacteria > Cyanobacteriota > Cyanobacteriia > Cyanobacteriales > Microcoleaceae > CALKCV01. Next base: position 6,018 of record CAZUCT010000119.1, read on the forward strand.
AAGTCTGTTAGAGATGATTCATCTTGACTTAAACTGCGGGTTTCGCTAAGTATGTCATCGAGACCATCTGCCCGATTTTTAGGTGGGTTGTTGCTAAACTTTCCAAGGCTGTCACCATTCGTGACAATTTGCAACCGACCGTTCGTATTTTCTGCGAGTTTTTCAATTACTTTTGGCGCGTGGTTATCAAAGTTTTGCTTGGACAAAAATCCTTTGATTAAGTCAATACTGTCATCGCTTTCAAAGGCATCATAAAAACCTTGGCTGAACTCTAAATTTGAGAACAATTCCATATCGGAAAAAGCAATAGCCAGAATGTGATTGCGCATAAATCCCTGGCGGGATGATTCTTTCCCGTAGCGGGTCGTCCGCATTAGGTTAATGAGAATGTAAACAAACTCATCCAGAGTCAAATCTACAGTGGTGACAACAGAAGGGAGAAAAATTTCGGGAGAAGTGTAGTCGTACTCTGTAATCGTCCCAGAAGTTTGCGTTTTTTCGTCGATTACATTGAATTTTAAACCTTTTTGAATCAGGGCGTAGGGGCGAACGCTGAAGCAAGAATCGGTCATAACCCGGCTTTTGCGGGAACCTTCACCCTCGATCGCGGCGAAGCCATAAGTCATGCAATCGGTACAATGTCCGCACAATCCTGCCGTGAGGTAGCAGTCATCTTTGCGGTCTATCTTATTTTTCTTATTACCTTCCTCTTGAGCGATTTCTTCCCCATATAAAACGCGATCGAATTTTTTGTTTTGAGTTTTTATCGCATAAGGAAACACCCCATACTGTCGCATTAAAGCTTTACCCGTCCGCCGTTCTGGTGCAACTTGTTTGCGCTTAAACATCACCAGTCGATCCAGAGGATCGAAATGCATCAATCCCGCTTGAGTCCGCTCGATATCCTGTTGCTGGCCTCCTTCCGTCGTAAAAATCGCATAAGATTTTGTCTCCCGCAGCATGATAATACTTACATATTTACTCATTGGCGTTTGAGGGATACTGCTGACAAAATATTTGGCATATTGCTGTAAAGAATTGATGTTAGTCATTGGTTATTTCTCCTAGTAAAATTTGTTGTTAATCGCGGACAATAAGCTTACTCAGTTTCTTCGGAATCCGATTGTTTTTTGCTTTTAGACTGAGTGGATTTGTATTTCTCCCATTTTTGATTTAGGTGTCGATCCGTGTAGTAGTAAACTCCATCGGCAAGACTATTTTCTTGCTTCAAAAATTCAGCAAATGAGCCATCTGCTCGGTTTAAAAATACTTCATCGACCACTAAATCGATAAATTCGCCTATCAATTTTCCTAAATCGTTACGATAGGGATTAATAAAACCATCGCCACGTTTAGTTGTTTGTCTTCGTTTCATAGCTTTAAGAACAGTTCCCGATGCTTGTTGCTTCAATTCTGTAATTGCATTTTTGGAAGGCTTGGCTCCAGTGAAAGCTGTTTGACGCAGTTCGGGAATTAAACGAAAAGCAGAACGCATAGCATCTACAGTTTCCCGAAAAACTAATTCATAGTTATGTGCTTTTCCTCGTTCATACTGCGATTTTGGCAGACGAATTTCTAACGATTTTTCAGCGATTTGCGTGACTAAATTCATAAGTTCACCTCCGAAATATTCAAGTAAAATTTCACAAGCTTTTGTCAGAATCAAAAAGGGCGATTTATCCTCATTTAAGCGACCGTATTCTTTATAAAAATGCGCTCCCGCTAAAGGATTTACCGTAACATCTCCTAAGCGATCGGCAATTTGTTTGTCTTTGGTTTGAGAATTAGGACGATGTACGGAACTGGTAACAATCCACAAAGCCGCACATAAATCTAAAGCCCGTTCTAAACCGCTTTTGGTTCCTACCTCGGTTCCATACAAACTAACTGTATCCGCCCGATTTGCCAGTTTGGGATCTTGGTCATTTCCAAGTAGTTTGGTAATAATCGCCGGTGGCGAATCTAAAGTTACAGTTGCTTTGAGTTCGTTAGGATTGGCAATAGGCAAATAAGGTAATTCGGTAACATAAACGCGGCTGCTGGTAAGGCTAGAAATAACTAGCGCCGCAAAAGTCGCTTTTGCCCATGCCTCAGTCCGCGTGGGAGGATTTTCATCCCCTTCCCTGGCTGAATGTTCCCAAGGAATTAAATAGTAGTTTGGTTGAGGCTTAAATTGCAAATTTACTTCATTATTTTGCTCGTTTTCCTCATTAGATTCTAGGGTGCTTTTAGCCATTAATAGTCGTTCGCCCACAAATCGATTTTTTTCGGCAATTCGTTCTGCTTCGCGATTAAAAACATTAATGGCAATATCGATCCATTCCGAATCGAGTTCGCCTCCTTCCAACCACAATCTAGGAAAACCGGGTGCTGATTCCCCATAATCTCGTATAGGTAAAGCAGTAACTTCTCGTAACGGACGTAACATTCTACCCAAAAACTTGGCATATTCTGGTGTAAAGGAAAATGTCGGTAGTACATACAAATGAATGCGACGAGAACTGTTGTAATCGGCACCAGTCGGTAAAGCTAAACCTGTCAATTTACGCATGATAAATTCTAAATGGCAAATCGGACACCAAGGTCGTAATTTATTAATAGACTTTGCCGGTAAAACGCGGTTAGAAAAATTCTGCCCAGAATCTCCAAAAACTCCCGTTCTTAGGTCTTGAATATATTCGCTAAATCGATTGCAAATGGAGCAAATTTTTGAGTAGCTTTTTTTCTTTTCAAGACTATATCCAGATATTGCATCTTCACTCAGGTTAATTTGAGGCGCAAAAGATAAACTTAGGTATTCCTCCAAATACTGAGTTAACTCCGGGGTAAAACCAAGTTCAGTTATGACTCGATCTTTTCCCATCTTAGTATTGATTTTTTCTAAGCTTTTAAGAGTTTTTTTGTGAAGCAAATTGAGTGCGGTAGCATCATCGTAAGATTCTGCCGAGCGTTCCCTAAAATCAGAACCTTTCAGAAAATGGTATGCTGGTATTAAGACGTATTTACCAAGTCCACCACTAGAAAACAAGGATTCATCATCTTTTAGGTTTTCTCTAACTTCTTTAGGTACATCAAAAGTTTCGCAAAACCAAGCAACCCTATCTAACTCTGGAGCGAGTTGCTTCAGCGAAGTATCTAAATAAAGAAAATATCGTCTTACCAAAGACCATTTTTCTTGAAAAGTTTTTGATTCATTTAGGGAAATAGACAAACGTTTTTCTACAGTTTCTTTCCAGTCTTTAGGAGCATTCTTTTTTTCCGCTATTTTATTAATATCTTCATCTATTTTTTTAGGTTCTGCTTTGTTGGTAGTTTCCCTAGCAATTTCCATTAAATCTTCCAAGTCAGCAAAGGTATAAACATACTTTTCAAAATCAAATTTTTTAGATCGTATTCCCTCTATTGATGCTGATTTAACCATTTCTGGTGATGGTTGTAAACTATTTAAAACATCACTAACTACTTTTTTAATAAAATCTTCTCGCGAAAAATTATCGATTTTTTTGGCTCCTATGTAAAGCGTTCCAGTTGCAAAGTAGGCTATATCTTGAAAACCTAACTCTTCAGATAAACGCATTTTAACAGCAGTATGTATTGAATTTGTCAGCACTCCCCGAATATCTTTTAATTCGTGAACGTAAAGCTTGTATTTTATCTTAAATTCTGGAGCCAAATCTTTAAGATAATTTTCTAATGAAAAAGCCAATTCCGATGGCGATGTTACCGATGCGATGGTATCGGCAACTCTTACCAAAAGCCAAAGCAAGTTACTATTCTCATCATTTGAAAGTAATAAATCTCCATGATGCTTGCTTCTTTTACTAACATTTCCTGCCCGCATCAAATAGGCATCCATTTCGCCAGCAAATCCAACTATATCGAGTTTTTCGTACTCTTTTTGTAGTCGCTTCAGAGGAATAGCAAACTCCGAAGTACCAATTTTCTTAAAATCAGTAAATTTATGAAGGTCGTGGATGCTATAAAGAGCTAAAGCGCTGCGGGCGTTCGCTTCATTTAAACCATACCTAAAGATTTTTTTTGTACTAATAAACTTGAGAATCTCAACTAAGCCAAATGCGCCGTTAAGAATATGTCCTAGCATTGATTGTTCTGCTAAATGTGGATAATCGGGACCACCTTTAGCGAGGAGTAAATGGTAATTTTGTCGGTACATAGCTGGAATTACTATTTCTATGTACTCTTCCAAAACTTCCTGAATTGGTAAACTATTTTGGCTTTGCATATCAAATAAAGAAAGTTGTTTGCTTTTCATTAATTTACCTCCTGTTGTTTAAAAAAGTTCGTAGTAAGCACTTTAGTGCTAAAAAAGTTCCACCGCCTCCTCCAAAACTCGTTTTTTAATCCGTTCTTTCAAACCATTTTCCGTTGCCACATCCACCTTTCGCCCTAGCAAATTCTCTAAATCTCGAATCAATCTCACTGGAAACCAAGGACTGAGATTCTCTCCCAAATCGATTAAAAAATCAACATCGCTTAGAGAGTCCGCCTCCCCCCTGGCAACGGAACCAAAAACTCGCACGTTGCAAGCGCCGTGTTTGGCGACTATCTGTAAAATTTCTTCCCGTTTGGGTTGCAAAAGTTCTTCAATTCCCATAAATAAGTAGTCGTGCAAAATTAATTAGACATCGAACAGGCAAGATGCCTGTTCTACGGGTCAATTTTTATGTAAATATTTTTGCCTACCTACTTAAACCTCCTTTTATTACTAAACTCATTCTATGACGGGGGCGGAAGTTGCAATTTCCGCAGTCTTTAACATCTCGGCACCGTAGGCGATGCAAGCGAGAATATCTTCTCTTTCGATACCGGGATCTTCTTCGAGTATTGACTCAATACTCTCCCCACCCGCGAGAAAATCGAGAATTAAAGACACCCAGATGCGGTGTCCGCGAATACAGGGTTTGCCGAAGCAGATATTGGGATCGATGGATATTCTCGACAATAAGTTGTTTTGAGTCATTGGTGGTTTACCTCCTATAGGATTTAGTAGGGTGTCTTTCCGCCGCGCAGATAAAAAGCGCATTGGAAAGAGCGATCGCCACTTTGCATTTATCGCCATAACGCACCAGGCATTTTTAAGTCTCCTGAGTTCCGCTTTCTAGCCTATACTCGTATTGCTGTGCTTTGAGACGACGCTTTTCAAAGTTGTGGCCCCGCTTTCTCAGAACGTGCATAGTCGCAGAAAATCGATGGCTAATTTTTTCCACCAGTTCTTCGCTAGAGTGCCAATCGCCATCTGACATAAGTTCGAGCAAACGATCTGGAAGACTGTCTGTCATAAAAACATCCTCTGTAAATTTACAACTGAACGAGTCGCGCTAACCTACGAGCTGCTAAGTAGATATGGGCGCTAAATTAGTTAGTTTTTTTTATAATACCTAAAACTTACCTCACCTAGCATCTAGTTATCGACTAACACGTTTTTAGGGTTGCAGCTCTTCTCTAGTTTCTATTTGGCCTTTTCAATTCTCAAACTAAACTCCCACAATTGGGCCATTTTGACCTTCTCCAAGGCAGATGGCCCATTTTTTAATGGCCTTTTTCCTTGCCCTCCGGTTTTTTGAGAATTACAATGACAATTATGACACGACATTTTAAACAGTGCAAGTATATTTTGCAATGATTAGAAAAAAAGACACCCTTACATTATCCGTTCCCCCGGGGACCAAAGAACAACTAGAGGCCCTCGCCAGTCGCTTTGACATTTTATGGGGAGAAAACCCCAGCGCCTCCGGGTTAATCGCCGCGATCGCCCAACAACAACTAGAAGTGGGGCCTCCCTTCGCCCTCAACTCAACCCAAGTCGCTGCCTTAGGCCAAGCCATCAAAGCCCTCATCGACACGGGCCACATCGGACAAGCTCAAACTCTTGTCAATCTGTTATTAGAACGAGGAAACCTAGAACCTCCCATGGAGCGATCGCTCCAACTCATCGTCAACCAACCCAGCGAAGCCTGGCGCATCCGAGTTGACGATTGCATCAACAAAAAACAACCCTTTCGCGTCGCCTACAGCAACGCCCAAGGGCAAGACCTAGAATACACCGCCCGTTATGCCGAGATTGCCTTTGAAGAAAAGCGCTTTTACCTCAACATCTGGTGCGAGGAGACCGAAGACATCAAAAACACCGACTTTCCCGAACTCATCCATAACCGCTGTCTGCGCTTGGACCGGATTAAGGCCATAGAACCGATTAAAGGAAAATGGCGGGAAGAGGGCCTCGATTACCTCAAAGTGTACTTACACTTTTATCGCGGCATGGTCAAAGCCTACGAACCAAGGAACAAAGACTTGGAAAACGAAGTTATTGGAGAAGTGCGACAAGTGGTGCGACGAGTGTTCAACCCTTTCTGGTTGATTCGAGAGGTGTCTGGCTATTGGGAAGATTGTGCGGTTATCGGACCAGAAAAAGTGCGGCAAAAAATTAAACAAAAAATAGCCGCCACTTACCAACATTATCAACAATAAAAGAGGCGATTAATTGAGTTAATTGTTACTACACCAACTGCGTTTTTTTACGACTAAAGTCGTTACTACGAACGCAGTTTTTTGACGACTAAAGTCGTTACTACGAACAAAATTTAGGTCTTAAAAAACTAAACTTTTATACTTTTTTTTAAATTGAAGCGTGTTAAAATAGAAGCAAACCTCGCTCCAGCAGCTCCCCCAACCATTAAATCAGCTACTTGACAACCCCCGAAAACCCGACCTAACACCCAGTCAGGCTGTCCTACTTGCATATGCTAGAGTTGGGGGATATAATGAAAATGACTGGTAACAACTAGAGGCAGGTCTAAATTTTAAAGAACCCTTAAACAAAAGCTAAAAACTTTCTCCCTAGATAACCTTATGTGGCAACTCCTAAAAATAATTTTCTCCCCAGATCGGTTTATCCCTCACGGTCACTGTTACTTGTGGCAGTCGCAATTGGTATGGCTGCACCTCCTCAGCGACGGTTTAATTGGCTTGGCTTACTACTCCATTGCAGCAATGTTAATCTATTTCATCCGCCAGCGACAAAATATACCTTTTAAAAAGGTATTTGTTTTATTTGGAGCTTTTATTATTGCTTGCGGAACGACTCATTTGATAGAAATTTGGACTTTATGGTATCCCGCCTACTGGCTTTCGGGAACCCTAAAAGCCATTACTGCCCTAATTTCCCTTGATACCGCTTTTGAATTAATACCTTTAATCCCTCAAGCTTTAGCTTTACCAAGTCCGGGAAAATTAGAACAAATCAATCGAGAATTAGAAGGAGAAATTCAAAAAAGAATCAAGGCAGAAAACGTTCTCAAAAATGTATTGTCAGGAACCGCATCGGTAACGGGAAAAGATTTTTTCACCGCTTTAGTTACCCATTTAGGTAAGGCTTTAGATGTCGGTCATGTTTTCGTAGCAGAAATCTTAGAAAATAACCGAGAAAAACTACAAACTTTAGGGTTTTGGTGCCGGGAAAAATTAGAAGAAAATTTCGAGTACGACCTAGAAGGAACGCCTTGCGAACCGATAATAAAAGAAGCAGAATTAAAATTTTACCCCAACAAAGTGCAAGAAAAATTCCCCAAAGCGAAAGGGTTAGCAGCAATGAAGGCAGAGTGCTATTTGGGAGTGCCTTTATTAAACGAAAAGCAAGAGGCCATCGGCGTTTTATGTATTAACAGCGATCGCCCTCTCAACAACCAAGAAAACGCGATCGCCATCATGACAGTATTTGCCGCCAGAGCAGCCGCCGAAATTCAACGGCAAAAAGCAGAAAAAGCCCTGCGGCAAGCCTACGACCAACTAGAAACCCGCGTGCGTCAGGCAACCCAAGGACTGTGGAAACGCACTGGGGAATTAGTAGAAACAAATGCCGCTCTAGAAACAGAAATAAAAGAAAGAAAATCAGCCGAAAAAGCCCTGCGCGAGAGCCAGCGCTTTATAGAACAAATTGCCGATGCCAGTCCCAATATTTTGTACATCTACGATCTAATAGAGCTGTGCAATATTTACGTCAACCGCACCGTAGTCGATATTTTAGGTTATACGCCAGAAGAAATCCAAAGCATGAGCTCGAACTTATTTGCCAACCTCATGCATCCCCAAGATTGGAGCTGCTACCTTGATTATTATAAACAACTTCAAATCGGTATTGATGGAGAGGTTTTTGAGATCGAATATCGGATGAAGCACAAAAACGAACAATGGCTGTGGATACTGAGCCGAGATACTATCTTTAAGCGCACCGACACCGGAGCGCCTCTACAAATTCTCGGCACCGCCACCGACATCACCGAAAACAAGCAGGCGGAAGCGGCCTTAAAAGCAAGTCAAGACTTTTTAGAAAGGGTCTTAAATTCGGTGGCAGATCCAATCTTCGTCAAAGACAGACAACATCGCTTTACTAAATTAAACGATGCCTTTTGGCAGTTAGTAGGAGCTCCGCGCCAACAAATAATCGGCAGAACCGACTACGACTTTTTCCCAAAAGCAGAAGCCGATAGCTTCACCGAATACGATCGCCTAGTCTTTACCACCGGCATCGAACATCAGAAAGAACAAACCTTAACCGATGCTTCTGGGAAAGCTCGCACCATCGTCACCAAAAAAATTGCCTTTGAAGACGCTTCGGGAGAGCTCTCCTTAGTTGGCATCATCCACGATATCACCGAACGCAAACAAATAGAGTCAACCCTGCGGCAAATGGCAGAAAGGGAACGAACCCTTTCGACAGTAATTCAAAAAATGCGCCAGTCCTTAGACTTAGAAACCATATTTAGCGCTACCACCAAAGAACTGCGAAAAGCCATCGGGTGCGATCGCGTCGCCATCTATCGCTTCAACCCCGACTGGAGTGGAGAATTTGTCTCCGAGTCCGTAGGGGAGGAATGGACTCCCCTAGTACGAGAGCAGCAAAATCCTGGATTCAAACTCGATACCTCCGTCCGAGACGACAGTTGCATCGTCAGAACCTTTACAAGCAGCGATCGCCTCGTACAATACACCGATACCTATTTCCAAGACACCAAAGGAGGCGTTTACAGTCTCGGAACCACCTATCTTTGCGTTAGCGACATCTACAAAGCCGGCTTTGTCCCCTGTTACGTCGAACTTTTAGAACGATTTCAAGCCAGAGCATACATCACCGTCCCCATCTTCCAGGGAAACAAACTTTGGGGGTTGCTCGCAAGCTACCAAAATTCCTGTCCCCGCAACTGGGAACAAGCTGAAATCGGCATAGTAGTTCAAATCGGCACCCAGTTAGGAGTAGCAGTCCAACAGGCAGAGCTCTTAGCCCAAACCCAACAGCAAGCAGCAGAACTACAAGAAGCAAAAGAAACAGCCGACGGGGCAAACCAAGCAAAAAGCGAATTTCTCGCCAACATGAGCCACGAACTGCGAACCCCCCTCAACGCCATTCTCGGTTTTTCTCAACTGATGCAGCGGGATCCCAGCTTATCTCCAGACCATCAACGATACACCGACATCATCAACCGCAGCGGCGAGCATCTGTTGGAATTAATTAACGACATTCTGGAGATGTCAAAAATCGAGGCCGGAGGAGTTACCCTAAATGAAGATAGCTTTAACCTCCATATAATGCTAGATAGCATCCAAAATATGCTATACCTAAAAGCCAAATCTAAAGCTCTAGAGCTTAACTTCCAAGGCACTCCCGACGTTCCCGAATATATCAAAACCGACGAAAGCAAACTGCGTCAGGTTTTAATTAACCTCTTGGGCAACGCCATCAAATTTACCCAGCAAGGCAGCGTTATTCTTAGGACCCGCCTACAGCCAAATGGGCTAATCTTTGAAGTCGAAGATACCGGGCCGGGCATTGCCCCAGATGACTTAGGTAAATTGTTTCAACCTTTCGTTCAAACTTCTACAGGGATTAAATCTGGGGAGGGAACCGGTTTGGGTTTATCTATCAGTAAAAAATTCGTGGAACTGATGGGAGGAAATATTACCGTAAATAGCATCCCCGGTTACGGAAGTAAATTTACCTTTAATATCCAGGCGAGTTTCCTAGAAGAAGCCGATCGAATAACAACCGGGCACCCCAGCCATAAGATTGTCGGTTTAGCTCCAAACCAACCTAAATATCGCATTTTGGTGGCTGAAGACAAGCCCACAAATCGCCTATTATTAGTAAAGCTTTTGACCGCAATAGGCTTTGAAGTCCGAGAAGCAGAAAACGGTCAACAAGCTGTGGTAGTATGGGAAAGTTGGGAACCCCACCTGATCTTTATGGATATGCGGATGCCCGTAACCAACGGCTACGAAGCCACTAAAAAAATCAGAGCCACCTTGAAGGGGCAGGCAACGGTAATCGTTGCCCTGACTGCTAGCGCCTTTGAAAAAGATCGAAAGATAGTTTTAGGAGCGGGTTGCGACGATTTTATTCGCAAACCTTTTCAAGAACAAGAACTCTTAAATAAGATCGCTGCCCATCTGGGAGTGAAATATCTTTACGAAGATAAAACAACGTCGAGGGAAAGCAGTCACCTTAATTGCCAGGAACTTCTCAAGAGTATCGAACTCTCTCAACAGATGGCAACAATGTCTGAAGAATGGATAAAAAAGCTATGTCATGCTGCCGCTCAATGTAGCGATATGTTAATTTTAGAACTTATCGAACAAATTCCTACAGAAAGCGACCTTCTTTCTCGTGTTTTGACGGAATTAGTCGATAACTTCCGGTTCGATCGCATTATGCAATTAGCTCAAAATCCCGAACAATAAATAGGAAAAACGCAACAATGCAAGCCAAAGAAACAATGAATCCCAATTCACTCAGTAGCAATAAAGAAGACATCCTCATTGTTGACGATGCCCCGGAAAACTTGCGCCTTCTCTCGACCATGCTCATGGCCCACGGATTTAACGTGCGCAAAGCATTAAACGGGCAAATGGCACTAACAGCAGCTTCCACCGTACAGCCGGATTTGATTTTGCTCGACATTATGATGCCAGATATCGACGGTTACGAAGTGTGCCAACAGTTGAAGGCTAACGATAAAACTGCCGAAATACCGGTGATTTTTTTGAGCGCCCTCAACGATGTTTTCGACAAAGTGAAAGCATTTCAAGTCGGCGGAGTAGATTATATTACTAAACCGTTTCAGCTAGAAGAAGTTATAGCTAGAGTGAGAAATCAATTAGCCCTGACTGCAGCGCAAAAACAAATCTGCGAGCTTAACGCCCAACTCGAAGAACGAGTAAAAGAACGTACCAGACAGTTAGAAGCAGCTAACGCTCAATTGTTGCAAATGGCGCTCCACGACGGTCTCACGGGATTGCCCAATCGCGCTTGGTTCGTGGAGCGTCTCGAAGAAGCTCTGAAGCTTGCTAAGAGCAATTCAACTTATCTATTTGCTGTCTTATTTATCGATTGCGATCGCTTTAAAGTAGTTAACGATTCCCTCGGCCATCTGGTGGGCGACCAACTTTTGATTGCCATTTCCTATCGCCTCCAAGCGCTTCTCGATGCCAACGATATGCTGGCAAGGTTGGGAGGTGACGAATTTGCTCTGCTGCTGACCTCGATTAAAGATATTCACAGCGCCACAACCCTCGCTGCTAATATTCTCGATGCCCTTTCCCATCCTTTCAAGCTTACCAGAAACGAAGTTTTTATTAACGCCAGCATCGGCATTGCTTTGGCAGACTACAGCTACGAAAAACCGGAACACCTCCTGCGCGATGCCGACACTGCCATGTATCGCGCTAAAGCGTTAGGTCGCGGCAGGTATCACGTTTTCGATCCCAAAATGCACGCCCAAGCCCTGCAACTTTTGGAAATCGAAACCGATCTGCGCCGGGCAGTGGAGCGCCGAGAATTTGTCCTCCACTATCAACCTATTGTTTGTCTCAGCACGGGTAAAATTGCCGGCTTTGAAGCTCTAGTGCGCTGGCTGCATCCCCAACGAGGTCTGATTTCCCCGGGACTGTTTATTCCCGTAGCGGAGGAAACCGGCTTAATTAATCCGATCGGCACTTTGGTGCTGCGGCAAGCTTGTCACCAATTGCGTCTCTGGCAGGAACAAGGTATCGCCGATAATTTCTTAACTATTAGCGTCAATCTCTCGGTGCGTCAGTTTGCCCGAGAAGATTTAATCGAACAAATAGATGCAGTTCTTACAGAAACCCAACTCGATCCCCAAAATTTAAAATTAGAAATTACAGAAAGTGCCATTATGGACAACAGCAACTCTGCTGCTATTCTGCTTCAAGAATTGCAAAAACGACGCATACAGTTAAGTATTGACGATTTTGGTACGGGTTATTCTTCTTTAAGTTATTTACATCGCTTCCCGGTGGATACTCTCAAGATTGACAGGTCCTTCGTCCAGCGTTTGGATGAAAACCCAGATCTGGGATTGATACCTGCCATTCTCAGCATTGCCGAAACTTTGGGCATGAGCGCGATCGCTGAAGGCATAGAAACTTCCCGACAGCTAGCGCAACTACAACATTTTAATTGCCAGTTCGGCCAAGGCTACTTTTTCTCTAAACCTTTAGATGCTGCCAAAGCTACAGAATTAATTGTCGCCAACCCCTCCTATTGTTAATTGTCAATTGTCAATTGTTAATTGTCAGTTAGGGACTTGCAATTTAATAAGATACCGGTGTTGGGTGGAGGTTCGCGCGCGCCCTACCTACAAGAGACTACAAGAGACTGGTAGTTTATTTTTTAACAAGTCCCTTACCTTTGACTTTTGGCCCAGCAAGCTTGTCGGGCCAAAAATTTTTTTTCCAAACCCCTTGACATTTCACTTTTATTCACTTAAGTTAGTAAATGAAGAACTTAAACCGATTAAGTGAAGGAGTCAAATCCAAATGGACGAATCCAACAACGTTGTTAACCCAGAAACTAACCAATTTCCAGGCCCAGGTTTTGAGCCCAACGGAGAGGGACCGCCATTCCCGCCGCCCTTTCTCCCACCCCCTCCTTTTGCCGACGGGGAACTACCACCAACCCCGCCCTCAGACGGTGGCGAACCTCCACCATTTCCTCCGCCGTTTCCTCCTAACTTTGGCAACGGGGAACCGCCACCATTTCCACCGGAGTTACCCAATGGGGAACCACTGCCATTTCCCCCCAACTTTGGCAACGGGGAACCCCCGCCATTTCCTCCACCAGAACCTAACTGGGAGGTCGTACCTTTTCCCTCCCCCGAAGAGTTCGAGAGTCTCAACCGCATCGAGGGCACTGCCGAGATCGATAATCTGGTAGGAACTGCCGGCAACGATGTCATCGGCGGTAGCGGCGGCGACGACATCTTAACTGCTTTGGACGGAAACGATTTGTTGCTGGGGGGCCGCGATGGGGGCAACGATATTTTAAATGGCGATGGGGGCAACGATACCTTTGTCGGCGGTCTCGGCAACGATACCATGACCGGCGGCCAGGGTCAGGATGCCTTTATTATTCAGCCTTTTGGCGGTAACGATGTTATTACTGATTTTGAACTGGGCATCGACCAATTATCTCTACCCGGCGAGTTGGCAGCTCGGGTTGGTTTGAACCCCGACCCAAGTGCTTTTGGTCCTGTTAACGTGGATCTGAGCGGGCGGCCTGGGGCGATCGTTTTTGATGACGGCAATTCCGTGACTATTAATTACGTTTAACAGTGTTGTCTGCTGCGTGACGGTGGGGCCGATTTGTCCGAGAGAGTAATTTCGTCGCGTCTGCCGTTACGCTTTTTCTCATCTACTCGCCCCAGAGCTTCGGTATCCCAGAAACCCGGTTTTTTGAAAAAACCGGGTTTCACAGGCCGGCTTTCTCGGGCGCCCAATAGGCGATCGCTCCCCAGGACCGCCAAAAAAATTTTTTTCCCAAAACCCTTGACATTTCACTTTGAATCACTTATGTTATAAAGTAGTTCTAATAACTTAAGCGAGTCACTTAGGAGGAAATTAATTATGTTTTCAGGTTTTAGCTTTGGCCGCAATGACGGAGGACCGCGTTTTGGCAATCGCGGGGACGGTTTTCGCGATGGCGGTTTTCGCGATGGCGGACGGTTAGGAGGTTTGTTAGCTCCAGATGAATTGATGAATCTCACCTCCATAGAAGGCACCGAGAATAACGACAATCTCATCGGTACTCCCGGGGGCGATCGCATCGAAGGTCGTCAGGGAGACGATGTATTGACTGGCGGAGATGGAAACGACCTAATATCCGGTGGCGGGCGTCCCCGTCGCTTTCGCGGTTTTTTCGGCGACACCGATCCGAACCGAGTCGATCCAACCGACAACGATCTCTTAAGCGGCGATAACGGTAACGATACTCTCATCGGCGGTTTTGGTAACGACACTTTCACCGGCGGTCTGGGAGAGGATACCTTTATAATTAAATCCGGTTGCGGCGACAATAATACTCCGGGCCAGCACGTCATTACCGATTTTCAATTGGGACAAGACGAACTGTTAGTACCCTCAAGGGTAGCGACTGAGGCGAATCTTCCTATTCTCAGCGATGGAACTACGGATTCGAGTACCTTCGGTTTAGTCTCGATAGATCTGAACGGAGTGCCACCAGTCATCGCTCTTCCTGACGGCAGTTCCATTACTATCAACTATGTCTAGGTAGAATGGCTGTGAATCTATATAGAATCTCTTCGTAAGGTCCGCGATCGCGGACCTTACTGCGGGGGCCAGTTTTGCAAAAAGGCGGCATTGCCAACTTTTCTAACGCTGGTCCCCTGCGAGGGTAGCAATTAATGTTTAAAAAAAAGTGGGAACTCGATTATATATCCTTAAGTCTCATTTTTTATGAAGATTTTGTAAATTCTAGATCCTGCAATCCTCTAGTAAATCTTACGGAATTCACCGAATTAGGAGTCGCGCAAAAATAAACTACCAGATGAAGGAAAATCGTAGGTCGGGCCG
>CAZUCT010000120.1:0-20903 GCA_964619285.1 uncultured bacterium
AGTCCGCGCCTTTAAAAAGGCGTGGCTTTCAAGCTCTCGTCCTTCTTTCGTAAAGGAGTGCTGCCGTATCGATGTCCTTTATAGAGGAGAACGATTTGGTCTGCCAACCTAATGTCCAGACAGTGCAAGGCCAGGACGTGGCGATCGCGCCAGAGCTCGTGGCACTTGTCCATCGACTGGCAATCGATGGCCATTACTACTCTAGTTCCTACTAGCTCCCGCTGGATGGAGCATTTTGTTAAGTCCAGAGGGCAATTAGAGCAAAACTTCTCAATTGCCACTGATTCTATATCGTTC
The DNA here is from genome assembly GCA_964619285.1 of uncultured bacterium. Lineage (GTDB taxonomy): Bacteria > Cyanobacteriota > Cyanobacteriia > Cyanobacteriales > Microcoleaceae > CALKCV01. The sequence goes on from CAZUCT010000120.1 coordinate 298, forward strand.
ATTTTATCTTTTTTGTTAATTCTAAAATAAATATAAAGAACTTTTGCTGACCTTGCGATCGGGAAAAATACCCATTTTGAGAACGGGCCCTGGGTAAAGGGCCAAAGGTCAATAAAAGGGCCATCGAAAAGAGGGCCTTTTAGTGACCTTTGGCCAAAAATGGAGTAAGGGGCGATCGCGCTATGCTATCTGGTAGGGGACATCAATGCCCCGCCGATCGAGAAACCCGGTTTTTACAGAAAACCCAAGAAACCCGGTTTTTTCAAAAAACCGGGTTTCCGAGCCCTCAAAAAACGTGGTTTTGAGAATACAAGACCTGCTCTCTAGCAAACCATCACCACCAAATAAAAGGAATGAAAAGCGCCATAACCAGTTCTCGTCAGGGAGAAATCGCCGAAATCGTCTTTCGCAACGGTTGGGGTTACATGAAAACCCTCTTAACCGGAGGCCAAATAAACGAACCGGATGTCCCCCCGCCCGCAGTCCTGCGAAACATCTTCATTGATTTGGGCCCGGTTTATGTGAAACTAGGCCAACTGTTGAGTACCCGTCCCGATCTGTTGCCGGGGGACTACATCGACACCCTATCGAGTCTCCAAGCGGAGGTGCCACCGGTGTCCTGGTCGGAAGTAGAAGTGTTGCTGCGGCGAGAATTGCCCCAGCCTTTAGAAGACATCTTTAGCGCGATCGATACCAATGCAGTAGCGGCAGGTTCCATTGCCATGACCTATCGGGCAACCTTACAAGACGGTAGTGAGGTGGCAGTCAAGGTGCAGCGTCCGGGGCTAGACCGGGTAGTAGAAAAAGATATCGCTTTACTCACGAGCTTGGGAGAAATATTATCGATAACAGATTTTGGCAAAGACTACGATATCGTTTCCCTCGCCGAAGAGTTTGGTAGCGCCCTGCGGGCAGAGCTAGATTTTACCAAAGAAGCTAACTATACTGAAGAGTTGCGAAGAAATTTGTCTGTTAGTAAATGGTTCGACCCCAAGCAAGTAGTTTTACCAAAAGTTTATCGGGAGCTAACTACGTCCAAACTATTAGTATTGGAGTGGCTCGATGGCAAGCCAATTCTTAAGGCTGAGGTAAAGGGTATTAACCACAAGGGAGATATAGACGCAGAACGCAAAGCTATTTCTAGTCTATTATGCCGCACGTTTTTTCAGCAATTTTATATAGATGGATTCTTTCACGCAGATCCCCATCCGGGTAATTTATTTTATCTCAACGACGGACGAATTGCTTTACTAGATTGCGGCATGGTAGGTCGTCTGGATCCTCGCACCCAACAGAATTTAACCGAGTTGTTATTAGCAATAGTAGATCTAGATGCCCAGAGGTGTACCCAACTCACTCTGCGACTGGCGGAAGCCGCCCAACCGCCGAACTTAGCTAAGGTGGAGAACGATTATTCGCGAATGCTGCGCAAATATTACAATGTCAGTTTGTCGGAAATCAATTTTTCTGAAGTGTTTTACGAGATGTTGCAACTGGCGCGGAATAACAGAATCAAACTGCCGAGCAATTTGGGTTTGTATTCTAAAACTTTAGCTAATTTAGAGGGTGTCGCCCGCAGTTTCTATCCCCAGCTCAATCTTTTGGAAGAAGTTAAACCCCTGATGACGGACTTATTTAGGCGACAGTTGCTCGGAGACGATCCCGCCCAAACGTTTTTAAGGACGGCCCTGGACGTTAAAAGTTTGTCTTTGCAATCTCCCCGCCAGTTGGAGGTATTGTTAGATCGAGTTACCTCGGAGACATTGAAATGGAATATCACTTTACGAGATTTAGACCCGTTACGTCGCAGTTTGGACGATTCCGCAAATCGGCTTTCTTTTAGTATCGTGACGGGTTCTCTCATTGTGGGGGCAGCTATTGTAGCGGCGGGCGCTCAAACTCCCCAGATGTACTGGTTGAGTAATGGTTTGTTTGCCGTGGCGAGCTTTTTGGGGTTGTGGTTGATTGTTAGCATTCTGCGTTCTGGACGTTTGCGGGGATAGTTAACAATTAACAATTAACAGTTCTATTATTCCAACGTCCTCACGGTTAAAACTTGGGGCGGCACGGAATCTGGGGGATAGAGAAAATCTACCCGGACTTGTCGTTGCTCCCCCGGTGCTAACTTTAACTCTAACAACGGTTCTACTAACTCGCCCCGCCGGTGCCATAAGTGGAGGTAGCGAGTCACTTCCCCGCCGCCGCTATCTTCGTAGCGCAAGCGCACCGTTCCTCGGAAAAAAGGATAATCCCACGGCGGTTGCCGGAAAATTAGTCCTCCTTTGGATAGGGTTTCTTCTTTATAGGGCGTTTCTAACGTCACCGTTACCGTCTGGGGTTCGTTGGTGGCGTTCGATAACGGCAAAGTCAAATCGTAGCGCGTTCCATAATTGCCGTGAGCTTGATAGGCTGTATCGGGATAGCGAACTAACATTCGCGCCGCCTGTACTTGCCCCGTTCCCAAAGTACCACCGCGCAAAGTGCTGATAACGTAAGAATATGCCCGATTTGGATCGGGAATTGTTAAACTGTCGCTATCCTCATCTACTATATTTGCCGTCCACCGCGAGCCTTCCTGAACTCCGGCAACCCGTCCGTAGATTAACGGCCCGTCGGTTTGCTTTGGCGAGGTGGGGGTTTTGTCGCGGGGTAGGGCTAAGTTACCGTTGGTTAATAGTCGTTCCCATTCGGAAATGGTGGGAGGACGTTCCTTCCCGTTGCTATTTTTTTTGGCATACATCGCCATGCTGGCAAGATAAATTTTACCGCTAGTTTTTAATTCCATAAATGTAGAAAGACCGTTAACCGGACGCTCTAAATCTCGCACCGGAATCGGATGATTTAATAACATTTTATTTTCCCCTGGAGCGAGGATTAATTTATCTGGAAAATCCTCCTGCAGCCACCCCCGCAAAACGTTATCCACCGCCCTAATTCCCGGACCGGCATAAATCTCGCCGTCGGGATTTTCGCTCATCTGCGGTTGTCGTTGGAATGGCGCTTCTGGTTCTAATAAATAACTGGCTCCTGCTAATATTTGTAAGGTGACTGGTTCGGGGTTGGGATTGTTAACAATTATGCCGATATAGAGGGTTTGTAAATCTGGCGGTTCGTGGGTGAAATGGTGGGCAAAAATGGTAAATTCTCCCTCCATTGGAAAGTTGAGATGGGCGCTTTCTACTTGTTTTCCTTCTGGGGGAAAAGTTGAGAGTAAAATGCCTTCTTGTTTTATCCATTCGGGACTGTTGCTGTCGAACATTAGGGAGTTATCCATTTTCCCGGGTAGGGCTCTTACTTCATTATTTACGATTAATTGTCTGGGCGTTGGTTGCGGTGCTGGAGAAGATGGCGGCGGGGTTTGCTGTCCTATTTCTGAGGATTGGAAAACTCGGGCTATTTGTGGGTTTTTAAATAACAAGGTTTTGAGCAAAAAAGAGAAGGCAAGGATGCCTATTGTTAATTGAATAAGGATGATAATTAATTGGAAAAAACCGATATTATTTTTAGAATGAGTCATTGGCAATTAATAATTTAGTTATTTGTTAGTTCGTAGTAATCGCTTTAGCGATGAAAAAGCATTAAGCTTTTTTTCCTACTAATAAAAGCTTCTTAGCAAGGCAAAGTACGGGATGCAATGGATGGGTTGGTTGGGTTAATTTGTCCAGAGTCCAGAAACCGGGTTTTTTGAACAATACCTTCGCCAGCATCGAGATTTAAGAAACCGGGTTTTTTGAAAAAACCCGGTTTCTGGCGGGCGAGTTAGCCATTTTCTTGTAGGTATTTTTATTTTGGCGAAGGTATTGTTGAAAAAACCGGGTTTCTTGAAAAAACCCGGTTTCTTAAGTACCCGTGCCCAATTAATTACATACCGAACAGGCAATAGCCGCGTTCTACGGGCAAATTTTTCTGCAAATATTTTTGCATACCTACTTAATTCTTGCCTTGCGTAACGGATTGCCGCTAGTTTGCTATTATAGCATCTTGGCGCGATTATGTAAATAGGATAAGTTATGAACCAAAAATACTCGATGTTATTATTGTCTGTCACTCTGGCTGTTTTGCCAGTGGCACGGGATATTTTTGAATTTAGAACGATTTTTAATAGGAAAAGTTCCCCCTCAATTCCCTCATTTGTAGAGGATATTTACGGGGAAAATGTTCCAGTTTCAGAATGGGAAATAGTTCTCGAATCTGCGGGAATTAAACTTTACCACCGAGACGGAGATTACGTTCAAGTTATAGATTTAAGTGGAGGTGCTTCGGTTCGATTTCTTTATGGAAATATGACGGATATTAATCGGGGGAAAGGTGCTTATGGGGGGGACGAACCGCAGTTAGAACGTCGAACGGTGGAAGAGTTTTGGTCGGAACTTTATCCCAGTAATTCTCGGTTATTTTGTCTGAGTAACGGTCAATTTTTTAGGAACGATCGCAACCTTTCTACTGGGTTAGCATTTCCGGTAAAATCTAACGGTAAAGTTGTCAGCGACGGTTATGCGGGAGAAATAGAATTTCCCGAGGAGAAACTAATTTTAGCGGTTTGGGAAAATCGGGCGGAAATCGTGCCTTTTCATCCTCTTTATTTGCGACTATCCACCGCCCCCGATGCCATTGTCGGTTTGACGGAAGATGCGGATAAAGGAGTTTTAAACGAGACGGGGAGAACTTTTGTGGGGGTGGCGGATACCGATGGCGATCGCCTCAAGGAAACCGTATTAATTTTTACTTCTAAAAAAGCAACTCAACCCCGGGCGACTGCAGTTTTAAAAAACTTTGGGGCGAGGGAAGTTTTAATGTTAGATGGTGGGGGTTCGACTCAGTTATTTTGCGAGGGCAAAAGTTATGTCAATTCGCCGCGAACTGTACCGCAAGCGATCGCTATTTTCAGAGGGAGTTAGTCCTGGGAGCAAGTCAGTTTTGTAATTTTTCTCTCTCGATAATTTCATACTCTTACTCTTACTCTTACTCTTACTCAAGAATAACTTCTTTTTTGAGTATGAGTATCAGTACTCGTTCTGAGTATGAGAAAATAAATATGCAAAACTGACGTACTCCCGTTAGTCCTGTTATTCAAAAAGCTAATTCACAGGAAGTTCCAGGCAAAATTCCGCACCATTTCCCACGGAAGAAATACAATTAATAGTTCCGCCGTGGCGGGCGATAATTTGATAGGAAATCGACAATCCCAGACCGGTACCCTTGCCTACTGGTTTAGTCGTAAAAAACGGATCGAAAATGCGGTTTTGCAATTCTTCAGAAATTCCAGGCCCGGTGTCGGCGATGGAAATTTTGATTTTTTTAGCTTCCGAAATTGGGTTAATTAACTCTGTTTTAATCGTAATTGTCCCAGGTTTAGCTTGAGATTCTATAGCCTCTATCCCATTATTGAGAAGATTAACAAAAACTTGATTGATTTCTCCGGCATAACAGTCAAAAAGAGGTAAATCGCCATATTTTTTGACTACCTGAATGGGCTTGCTTGTAGCAGCGCCTTGAAGGCGATAATCTAAAATTAAAAGAGCGTTGTCGATGCCTTCGTGAAGATTTACCTCTTTTGTTTCCGACTCATCCAGTCTCGAAAAATTGCGCAAACCGAGAACTATTTTACTAATTCTCTCCGTTCCATTTAAAATAGATTTCGTAAGTTGCTCCAGGTCTTTATTAACAAAATCTAAGTCAATTTCATCGCAATACTCCTGAATTAATTGGGAGGGTTGTGGATAGCATTTTTGGTAAAGATTGACTATTTCTTGGATTTCTCGAACGTAAGTAGTTAAATGTTGAATGTTGCCATGAATAAAAGTTAAAGGATTATTAATTTCATGGGCAATACCGGCTACTAACTGACCCAAACTCGACATTTTTTCGTTATGAATTAGTTTAGTTTGAGTTTGCTTCAAATCTTCTAAAGCTACTTGAAGTTTTTGAGATTGAAGTCTTGCTTCAGCCGCCCTAGCTTGCAATTGTTCTTCTCGTTCTTGCAATCGATGGTAGAGACGAGAAAATAAATAAATAGCTACCAGTCCGGCAATTATCCCAATAATTGCTTCCAGCCACATCACTACATCGATAATTTGTTGCTGTTGATTTAGGTGTTGGTGGCGTTCCTCGAAGAGCCTCTCTTCCTCTTTTAAAAAAAGGTCCATTTTCTCCCGAGTTTCATCCATAATTGACTTGCTTTGTAATAAGATATTAGTTAGATTTTGTTCCCTTTCTGTTTCTTCAAGATTGACGGTATTTAAGTTATCTGCAAGTAGTTTTAATTGTTTCTCAGCTAAATCTTGAATTTGTAAAACTCGCTGTTGCTGTTGGGGATTGTCTCTAACGAGATATTGGAGGCGTTCTAGGGAATTTGCTACAGGAGCGATCGCCCCTTGATATGTATTTAAAAACCAGGGATTATCAGTTAGATTATAACCGCGAAATCCCGTTTCGGCATCAACTAAATTGGTCAGTAAATATTGGGCTTCCAAGCGCACGTTTTGAGTGTGTTCTACCCAATCTTTATCTTCGATTAAATTAGCTTTAAGCCAAGCCATTACTCCCAAAGTTGTCAGCAGACAAGCTAGAGGTATGGCAACTATCATCATTCCCTGGCGGCGGGGGGATAACTTAAATCGTAGAGGAACTATCATGGTTTGTGGAAGTTGAATAAATAGAGAATTGGCAGTGGGAAATGCTTGTGAAGCATTTCTACTGCTGACAAATGCACCCTAATTCACTCAATCTTAACGTCCGGCCCAAGGGGGGCGACCGGGACCGTTGCGAATTTGGATGACTTGGCCGTTGCTGCGAGTAATTGAAAAGGCGTCAAAATCATCGTCGTCGTACTCTCCCACAACGGTTACTGGTTCTCCTGGGGCGAGATTGACTTCTTGCCACCACCGGGGACCGGCATCGACGATAATTTCTCCGGTGCCGTCGCTGAGAATAAATTCGTTGCCGACGATGCTGGTAACGGTGCCAGAAATAGTACGAGCAAGGCGATCGCCCTGTTGGTTTCTCCTGTTGCCACGGCGAGATGGCCCTCCCGCCCAAGGGGGACGACCGGGACCGTTGCGAATTTGGATGACTTGGCCGTTGCTGCGAGTAATGGAATAGGCGTCAAAATCGCCGTCGTCGTATTCGCCGACAACGGTTACTGCTTCTCCCGGGAGGAGATTAACTTCGTGCCACCACCGGGGACCGGCATCGACGATAATTTCTCCGGTGCCGTCGCTGAGAATAAATTCGTTGCCGACTACGCTGGTAACGGTGCCGGAAATAGTAAAGCCATTGTAGCGCTGCAAGTTGCCAATGGGGATTTGGGCTCGAACTGCCCTAGCTGGCAATACAAGGGAAATGGTGGTTAAAAGAATAGCAATTGTCTGTTTCATAATTATCAATTTTTTAGTTATCTTATTTTCAAGCTATCTTGGGAATGTGACATAAAAATGACATGGGGATGATTTGAATTATCATCTATGATAATTGTTCGTAATTTAATAGATAACTATGTTTTATTTGCAAAAAATCGGGGAATTTTTACCCACCGATGAAGAGGGGTGGATTGTTAATCCTTGTAGGGGCGATCGCTTGCAGTCTCTTTGGTTGGATTTAATCGAGGATTTAAAGGAACTTTGCCGGGAGCGTTTCGGCGATAATTTACGCAGTCTTTACATTCGCGGTTCTGTTGCCAGAGGTTGCGCTATCGCGGGTATTTCTGACCTGGATGGTTTCGCTATTCTCTATGAGGAATTAGGAGACGGGGAGGATAAATGGACGGCTTCGACTCAAAGATTGCTTAAGCTTAAATATCCTTTTTGTGCGGGGGTAGAAATTGGCATCATTCCCTATCAAAATTTTTTAAAAACTCACCACCTTAAGGTTTTACTTAAAACTCAGAGTTTGTGTATTTTGGGAGAGGATTTAGGTCGAAGTTTGCCTTCTTATATTTTGCCTTCTTATAAGCCGGGTATTGATTTTGTTCGCCAGGCTTTGTTATTGCCGAATTTTTTAAAAGGTTCCGAAGAAAAATTGAGAAAACTCGACCCAAAATCGATTTCTTTTACAACTGAAGTTAAGCAAATATCGGCTGTTATTGGCAAGCGGATGGTTCGGGGGGGGATGGAGTTGGTGGTAGAGCGATCGCGACAGTACACCCGAGATTTATATTTGTGTTACGAGTCTTTTTCCTCTTACTATCCAGAACAAAAATTGAATATGAAAAAGGCTTTAGAGTTGGCGATCGCTCCTTCTGCAAATCGAGCGGGATTGCTAATTTTTATCAATTTATTTGGTAGCTGGCTGGTTTCTGAAATAGAAGCTAAATTAGAGTGCAAGTCAGCTTTGAAGAGAACCAAATAGTTATCGCTTTTTGCTAATTGCTAATTGCTAATTGTTAATTGTTAATTACTTAACATTCAGCAACGAAAATAATTCCCTCTCGGACTAAACGAGATAGTAAAGGATAAATTTCATCGTCCCAGTCGGCATCTGGCATCCAGTCAGCTAAATCGGCGATGGTAAATTCTTTATGGTATAATAAGGTTTGAACGAACTGTTCGGAAACCCCTTTAAGGGCAATTTTTTTATTTCCCATGGTTAAATCGTAAGAGTTTTCGCTGAGTTTGTCTAGGTAAAGTTTGGGAAATTGGGGGACGGTGTAGCGAGTTTCAAAGCCGCGATCGCAAAGACTAAATCCCAGTTGAAACGGTAAAGCGTAAGGGGCGATCGGTCGTTCTAAAGTCTTGAGATGCTCTACATATTTTTCCTCCAAATTCTCCTTTTCTAACGCCTCTATTAAGAGACTTTTTAAATCGAATAAGCCGTTTTTTAATTCTTGAAAATTACCCCCAGTAACTAGAGGTAAATTTTCCCGAAAATCTGCCCTTTCTTTAAATTCAGAAACCAACCAATTAAAAAAGTCAATACCCGTCAAACAATTAATACCTAAAGTCAGGTGTAAAGAAGGTTGCTCGCAGGCTACAGCATAATGCCAATGACCTCTAGGAATATAGAGAACGTCCGGGAGCAAGTCAGTTTTGTAATTTTTCTCTCTCGATAATTTCATACTCTTACTCTTACTCTTACTCTTACTCAAAAAAGACGCTTTTCTTGAGTATGAGTGTGAGTCATGAGTGTGAGTCATGAGAAAATAAATATGCAAAGGTGACTTGCTCCCGACGAGTTTTTCCTGCGAACCAGGGACGGTCGAGTGCGAGTGGATGCCGACTTGCCAGATTCTCAATTCCTCGATTTGGAACGGGGGCAAAGAGTTAGCGTAGTGGGAGAAAGAGACGGTAGAGACTTTGACGCCCTAGAAATTACTCGCCCCAACGGTTCCTCGGTTCTTCCCTAAAGTTAGTTGTAACTCAGAATACCTTCGCCAAAACGAAAAATGCTTAATTTGTAGGTTGTGCGGACCTTCGTGAAACCCAACATCATTGATTCCGGTTCGCGGAGCCCGACCTACAAAAAAATGGCGACAAGACTTAAGAAACTTCCAAAAATTAAAATCTCCCAAGAGTACGATGGAGGTCCGCACAACCTACGGAGGAATTATTTATTTGGAGTTCCCCAAACAACCCAGAAACGCTTAACTATTAACTCTCACGACTGTATTGTAATCATTTTTAGCTCGCTCTTCGTAACTGTTGCGATTTTCTGCATCTTTATCCCCATAGAAAAAGTTCAAAAGTACAAATCGAATCCCCGACGTTACCGGAGTAGCTTCGTGCATCAAAGAACCAGAAAAGATCGTGGCGCTACCGGTATCGGGTTCGTAGAAATGGGGTCCGTATTCGGGAAATCTTAAATATCCACCCTCATATTCTTCCACGTTCAAATTTAAACTCATCGCAAAGCGACGGTGAGAGGTTCCACCAGTAGTATTATCCCGATGAGCTTTAAAAAAACCACCCAAACTACCATCGTAACGGGCTATGCGATAGCGCTCTTGCCTGGTTATTTGATAATGAAAAGCTTTTTCTATTTCCGGGGCAATTCGCCTAATTATAATATGATTGAGAGTTGCCTGTAGTTGGGAATCTGTAACAAAATGGTCTCGTCTGATTTTAGATTTATAATCTATGTATCCTACGGTCTTTTTCCCCACGCTGCGCATAAACCCGGAGTCGTCGTTACCTTTGGTATGCCAAACATTAATAAGTTCGCGACAAAATTCTCGGGAAATAACGTTAGGAATTAATAAAATTGGTGCTTGCATGGTAATATGGCGGGGTTCTTCCCGAGGCAGCTCTTTTAAATCTGCTAGCAGTTCCCTAGTCCATTCCGATGCATTTTTGAGATGATAGATTTTGACAATTCTGTGGTTAGAATCTAGTAAGAAGGCAAGCCGACTATAAACTATGACGTCCGGTTCTTTGTTATCTGGAAAGCAAACTCCATATTTTTCGCTGACCGTTCGCTCCAGATCCGATAACAACACAAATGAAATTTGCTCTTTTTCGGCAAATTTCCGACGAGACTCTGGGGCATCGGGACTAATTCCATAAATTTGGACGTCGAACTCGTTGAGAGCGGGCATCAAGTCTCGAAAGTTGCCAGCTATTTCTCGACAAGCTTCAATTTCATCGGAGGCATAAAAAAATAAAAGAGTCGGCTTTCCTGCTACGTCTCGAAGCAGTAACCGATTTTCATTAGTATCTGGTAAAGCAAAGAGTGGGGCGCGATCGCCCGAAGCTAGAGTTTTTGTCGCTCGTAACATATAGCAGTTTTCTGTTTGGTTTTTCTGTTTAATTGGCTTGGTTTGCCAATATAGAAAAAGAATATGACAGAAAAATGACAAGCCACTAAAGCACCTGTCAAAAAACCGGGTTTTTTCAAAAAACCCGGTTTTTCGACCGTTTCTCGGCAGGCAGGGAAATAGTAAAAGTTGACCCCTCCCCCACAACGCTGTCTGCAGCGAGCTGGCCGCCGTGGAGGCGGACGATTTGTTCGGCGATCGCCAACCCCAAACCAAAACCGCTTTCTTGAGAGCGCGATCGCCCCCCTTCCACCCGATAAAACCGCTCGAAAATACGAGCTAAATCTACCTTGGGAATACCTACTCCCGTATCTTTTACCACAATAAGAAGTTCCCCGGGCACGTCGGTCGAGAAACCCGGTTTTTTCAAAAAACCGGGTTTCTGAGATACCAAACCGGATTTCTGAGGTACCAAATCAGTTTTAAGTTCCACCTCAATAGTACCCCCAGCTTCAGTATATTTACAAGCATTTTGGATTAAATTAACCACAGCTTGCCCCAGCAAATCCGGTTCTACTTTAGCTACAGCCGGAGTGGGAGGTAAATTAATTATCCAATTAAAATTTTTAGCTTTAGCTTGTAATTTACAATCGGAAATCCACTTTTTTAATAACTCTTTTAAATCTATTTCTACCACGGTTTCTGGCAACTTTTCGCACCGAGCTAAACATAGTAAATTACCCACTAAATTCTTCATAGATTTAGCAATTTCGACTATTTTTTCCAAACGCTTGCGAGCTCGAGTAGCATCGTCTTCCGGTCCTAACAATCCCACCTGAGCGTTACTCAAAATAGCCGCCAGAGGAGAGCGCAACTCGTGAGAAGCATTAGCAGTAAAACGCTGTAATTGTTCGCAAGCATTTTGTAGTTTTTGATTGGCTAATTCAGCCGCCGCGATCGCCTCTTGTAGCTTCTCATTACTTTCGTGCAAGCTAGCTTTTTCCCCTGCTAATTCTCGTTCTAAATTCCCCAAAAGATGTAAGGCAAAAATACCGCTCGCAATCCCTAAAATACCAGATACCAATAAAACCAACGAACTCAATATTCGCTTTATTTCTAGGCGTTCTAGACCTTCTTTTAACAAGCTTTCCTCTTCAGCCGCAAAAGCATCTATTTTCTCTCTAGCAGCATCCATCAAAATTTTAGCTTCTTCTAGCCAGTCGTAAAGTTCCCCAGGAGAAAACTGTTTTTGCAAAGGCGATTGATAATAAGACAAATCTTCCTCGATTTCTGCTTGGGGGCTCTCTCGGTTTTTCCAGCCTCCAGGCAAAACTCTAGCATTCATTTTCGCTAATTTTTGCTGTAAAATAGCGATAGTTTGTTCTGTCGATTGTTGAATTTCTGTTAGTCTGGCAATTTGTTGGGGCTTGTGGTAAACGAGTTGCTGCAATTGAGCGAGGGATTGGGGAATTTCAGCGATCGCCTCGCTATAGGGCGTCAGAAAATCCGGCCTCCCCGTCATGGCATAACCTCGAACTCCAGTTTCCGCATCAATTAAAGCCGCGAGTAAATGTTTGGTTTCCAAACGCACTTTTTGGGTATGTTGCACCCAATTTTCATCCTCCACCAAATCGAGTTTCAACCAATAAATCGCAACCAAGGTGGTAATAAAATAAGTAACGGGAATGGCAATAATAAAGCTCCCCCGCCGTCGTACTGGTATGTTGGCCCAGAAGCTTTGCAAGTTTTTAGCGACTGATTTTTTCATTGTTAATTGCTAATTGTTAATTGCTAATTGCCTACTCTTGCCTTTTGCCTTTTGCCTCTTGCCTCTTGCCTCGTATGCCTCTTGCCTGTTGCCTCGTATGCCTTTTGCCTACTCTTGCCTCTTGCCTGTTGCCTCTTGCCTCGTACTAATTGTTAAGCGATAGCCCATGCCGTAAACAGTTTCTACCCATTCAGCAGCTCCCACCTCCTGCAACCGCTTTCTCAGCCGGCGAACTAAAGTTGTTACCGCATTGCTTTCCGGCTCTTCTCCCCATTCCCAGAGAGACTGTTCTATTTGGTTGCGAGTTAATACTTGTCCTGAGTGGCGCATCATATATTCTAACAATTGAAATTCCCGCACCGAAAGCTGTACCGTTGATGACTCGCGTTCCGCTTTGAGGGTAGTTAAGTGTAAAGTTAAATCGCCGCGACAGAGAGTATCTCCCATCCATAAGGGCGATCGCCTCCCCAAAGCTCTCACCCTTGCCAGCAGTTCCATCAAGTCCACCGGTTTTACCAAATAATCGTCCGCCCCTGCATCTAAACCTGTAATTTTATCGACGGTAGTATCTTTGGCAGTCAGTATTAATACGGGAGCGACTTTACCCGCGTGTCGGTAATAACTGCAAAGTTCCACCCCGCTTACCAACGGCAACATCCAATCCAGAATTAGCAAATCGTAATCCTTTTCCGACATCAACCATTTCGCCGTTTCTCCCTCCTCCACAGCATCAACGATATGTCCGACTTGGGAGAGGGCCGCGTGGAGCGGTTCTAATTGTTCCGGATCGTCTTCTACCAGTAAAATTCTCATAAGCTAAAATAAGTCACTTTGTCATCCGCCGTTGCGCTTCTGGGGAAGGATAGCTGCCCGCTTCTACAAAAAGCTGTCGTTCTGCAATGCGATCGCTGCTATTAAATTCTAAGATACGGGCGGTCACTTCTCCAATTTCGGTGAGAGGTTCGATCGCCCCCTCCTCCTCATTAAAACGAAAATGGTCGCCCCACAAATCCCGGCGGGGATTAAAAAATCGAACCAAATTTCCCGTACTCCAAACGATAGAGCCCAGATCCGTTCCCTTATTGAGGTTGCAAAACACGCAAGCATAAGCAAGATTCTCCTCCGTCGTCGAACCGCCATGCTTGAGACTAATAATATGGTCGAACTGGCAACCAGAAACTCGGTCTGTTTCTAAAATAAGACAGTATTCGCACAGATGGCCGGCACGTTCGACAACTAACCGTCGCAACTCCACCGATATGTAACGAGACATGATGCTTTTTACTCCGACTTAGGTTTAATTTGTATCCTAGCCTTGGCTTTTGCTAAAGTCATTATATGCTCTAGTACCAGAAACGTTTCGAGTTCTTCTCGTTCTTCTGGTGACAGTCCTTCGGTTTTGGTTCCCTCGATTAAATCTTGCAACCGCTCTTTTGAGGTCTCCGAAAGTTGAAAAGCAATGACGCTTTCTGGGGTGGTTCCCCCGGCAATGAAATCGATAACTTCATCGTAAACTTTTTTTGTCTTAACTCGCACGCTCATAAGGTTTCACTCAACAATTAGAATTAATCTTTTTAGTTTAGCTTTTTGTTTTGGGAATTGGGAATGGGGAATTGGGAATGGGGAATGGGAGCCCCCCGGTGAGTTGGGGGGAGCAAGAGGAATGGTATGAAGATGAGTATGGCAGGGAAGGACAAGCGGGCTATGCCCGAAAAAAAACCCCCAGTGAATTAAAACTGGAGGTCTTACCGGGTAAACCATTGACGGTTTAACTCTATTATACTAAAGCAATTTCTTTTTCGCTCTTATCTTCGGCAACAACTTCTGGCTGTTCGCTCTTGACTTCCTCTTCTGGCAGATCGAACTCGCCACCGGGGGCCTCGGGATGCTCGTTCAAATCGCCCATTGCCTCAACAGCAACGGCGGCGGTTTCTTCAGAACCGCGCAGGGTCAAGTAAAGAGCCCCCAACCCTAACAAACCTGCGGTGCCGGCAGCAGTCCAGATGCCCGCATTGTCGGATTTTAAGGGGAAAATTTTGCCAAGGAAGGAACCCCAGGGGTCGGTAGTGGAACTGCTGGGCTGACTGCCAGTGAGTTTTTTGCTAAAAGGGCAGGCATCAGCGGCATTGGTCGTGGAAAACTGGACTCCACCAGCGATCGCTACGGTGGCAAACACAGTGGCCAAAAGTTTCGATGTCTTCATGTCCTTCTGGTTTTCTAAAGTTTATTTTAGAAACGGATTATAACAAAAGTTTCTCAAAACTGCAAGTAGAAATTTCTCGAAAAATAGCCAATTTTTTAATTTTACCACTTTTCCCCGGTCAAGAAACCCGGTTTTTTGAACAATACCTTCGCCAAAATAAAAATACCATTCGTAGGTTGGGTGGAACGAAGTGGAACCCAACAAATACGTCGGGTTCCACTTCGTTGTGGAACCCAACAAATACGTCGGGTTCTAAGTAGGTAGGCAAAAATATTTGCAGAAAATTTTCCCCGTAGAACAGACATCTTGTCTGTTCGGTGTCTAATTAATTTGGCACTCCTACTTATTAATAATTCTCAATTGACAACTCAATTGACAATTAACAATTGACAATTAACAATTACCTAATTGGAATCTCGATCGCGAACTCGACACCGTTTCCAGGAGTAGAATTACAAGTTAAATTACCGCCATGTTTTTCTACTACAATTGAATGGGCGATCGACAAACCCAAACCGGTACCGGTTCCCACCGGTTTTGTCGTAAAAAATGGGTCGAAGATTTTTTCTCGTACTGCCTCGCTCATCCCCATGCCGTTATCGGCAATGCGGATAATTGCCCGGTCGTCTTTCCTCGTTTCGGTGCGAATAGTAATAATAGGAGAACCCTCCGATTTTTGCCCCTTACCCCAAGCTTCGTCTAGTGCGTAAATGGCATTACTAATAATATTTAAAACCACTTGATTGAACTCCGAAGCGTAACAGTTAACCTTGGGCAAATTGCCATAAGCTTTCACAATTTCTATAGCCGGACGCTTTTCATTTTCTAGCAACTTATTCTGAATAATTACCAAAGCGCTCTCGATGCCTTCATGGATATCTACAGGTTTCTTTTTCGCTTCGTCCAGTCGCGAAAATACTCGGAGCGATCGCACTATTTTTCCAATTCTCTCCGCCCCATTTTTCATAGAATTTAACAGCTTCTCAAAATCCTCTTTTAAAAACTGCAAATCAATTTCTTCCGTTGTTTTTTCCACTAAAGCCGTAGGATTTGGATATTCATCTTGATAGACACCTATCAATTTTAATAAATCTTGAATATATTCGCGGGCGCGATCTATATTGCCGTAAATAAAGCTAACCGGATTATTAATTTCGTGAGCGACACCGGCCACAACCTGTCCGAGACTCGACATTTTTTCCGTTTGAATTAATTGAGTTTGGGTGCGTTGGAGTTCTTTAATAGTTCCTGCCAAACATTGATTTTTATCGTTTAATTCCCGAGTCCTTTCTTCCACTTTCTCTTCCAAAGAAGCATAGATATTAGCATTAGCTAAAGAAATAGCAGCTTGGGCGGTAAGGATTTGTAAAATTTCCAGGCGATCGCCGCTAAACGCCCCCTGAGTTAGATTATTTTCTAAGTAAAGAATGCCCGTTAACTCTCCTTGGTGAAGCAAGGGAGCAGACAAAATCGATTTCGGTTGTTTTTGCTGGATGTAAACATCGGCAGCAAACAAAGTTTCTGCAGTTGCATCGTGGATGACTTGAGTTTGACGAGTGGCGTTAACTAAATTGATGACGCGCTGTGGCACTTCCAAGCTCTCAGCAAATCGTTGCGCCGTCACCGAGCAACTGTCGCCAGAAGCAACTACAGCGATCGCTAAGTCGCCCCCAGAAGGCAAAATCAAAACGCCTTTAGAAGCGCCAGTATTTTCCATCGCTACCCGTATTAACTTGGAGAGCAACCGTTCTAGATCCAGAGTCTCCGAGAGCGCTTGAGAAGCTTCGATAACCGAAGATAGGTCCAGAAGAGCGTTAACGTTAGAACCGGTAGTAGTGGCGGTATGGGCGATCGTCTGGTTGATAGTTCGATCTAAGCTTAAATTATTTTGCTGGCGCTGGAGGATGGGAGCGAGTAATTGAGGATAGCGCTCTTCCAATTGTTGAACTTTTGCCTTCGCGCCCCACCGGGCGTAGGCGTAGTAGGCGTCGGTGAGATAAGTCAAGGCTACTTTTTCTCGGTTATTAGCTAGATAAAATTCCGCTGCCAGTTCGTTAGCTAAAGCTTCTTCGTGGATAAAACTGTTTTCTTTTGCTCCGGCGATGGCGCGATCGTAAAGTTCGCTCGCTTCCCATTTTTCTCCCAAAACCCGCGCTTTTTCTGCCTCTACTAAATCGTATTTATGTTGAAAATTCATCGGCCCAAAGCTCGCCCAGATTTTCATGGTTTCTTGTTGGGAGGAAACTTGCTTCAAGATTTCTTTTTGCTTTTTCGCTTTTGCCGCGCTAAAACTAGCCAACAGCCCCAAAGAATAGTAAAAATTATTGGCAGCGAGTCCGTACATTCCCCGACAGGAATCCCGATATTTTTCGGCTTTTTTGGCATTTTCCAGAGTCTTTTTTGGCGCTTTCAAGATATAACAAAGCATGGCTTTAACCAAATAAAAATGAAAGAGAGCGATCGCGTGATTTATTTCCTCGAAAACTGGTATAATTTCAACTTCGTTAAATGCGGTTCCGTTCATCGTCAAATTATCCTCTGCTTTGCCGAGCAAATTCAAAGAAACTTGTTCGATAATTTGAGGAAATGCCAGAGAATAATCTTGCTTTAATTCCCGCATTAAAACAACATTATCTCCAGATATTTTAGCGACATTTTCCAGATTTTTTCCCGACCAAAAACAATGTATGCAGTAACCGCCAACGGCATAACCGGTCGTTTCGACATCGCCATTTTCTAATAAAATTTTCCCAGCTTCTTTTAAAGGTTCTAATGTAGACTGCACGCTATCTTTCCAGTGGATTACTTGACCGTTTAAGCTAGCTAAAACAATTCCCGCGACCCAGCTACTATTTTCCATTTTTTCCAACAAACTTAAACTTAATTGACAGTAACTATGTCCCAGTTCGATTTCCATTTTAGAACACAAAAAGATGGCATAAGGGGCATAGCCTAAAATTGAATGCAAGCAATGACCGTATTCCCGAGATATTCGCAGCATGGTAAACACTATTTCCGGGTATAAAGAAGGATTGCTAACATAAGCAGGATTGAGGAGAGAATTTAAAATTCTCATGGCTGCTTGCTGGTAGGGATCCCTCATGGGCGGTAAATTGATTAACTCGCTAACATCGATATTTTTGGGCGGCTCTTTCTCTAAACTAACTTCCAATAATTCCAGTGCGGATAGACCCGTTTCAAAAGCTAAATCCATCTTCACTTGCACCATGTAAATCTGGACTTTTAGCTCGTAAACTTTGAGGCGGTCTAGCAAACTTTGACTGCGCTCTATAACGATTTCTGCTAAGGCGATCGCCCGTTCAAAATTGGTATTACAATACTCCGCTTCTACGGCGGCAACGTGAAGGTTTAGAGTTAAATCGTACAGAATTTGCCAGCTATGAGGCGGCAGCAATTCTAGCCCCGCAGTTAAATATTTGACTGCAGCGCTATAAGCAGTAGAAGCTGATGCTTTTCGTCCGGCAATTAAGTTTAAGCGAGCTAATTCTTCTCGGAAATTTTGAGAAGCAATTAACTCGCTTCCCAGATTGAGTTGGTTGACTATTTTAAAAATATTTTCCTCCAGTTTTTCTGCCGGAGTATGGCTCAATAATAATTGTCCTATTTTGAGGTGAGTGGCTTGTTTTTGAGACTCGGGAATCAGAAAATAAGCTGCTTGCTGAACGCGATCGTGCAAAAATTGATAATTCGGTAATTGGTAAGGTTCCTCCCTTGCTATATTCTTTTTATTCTGTAGCGGTGTCTCTTTTATTTCGTAATAAAATTTATAGATTTCGTTCGTGGGCGCGATTAAACCATTTTGCAAGCTCGGCCACAAAGAAGTTGCCGCCTGCGCCCAAGATTTTTCGTAAACGATCGCCAAAGTTTCTAGATCGAATTGGTTGCCAATACAAGCAGCTAACTTAAGAACTTCCCGGGTCGCCACGGGAAATTTTTCCAATTGAATTGCCATAAATTCTACTACGTCGTCCGTTAAAGATAAATTCCTAACTCGGGCGATGTCGCACTGCCAACAACTGTTATTAAAATCAAATTCAATTAATCCCTCTTGGTACAAATATTTAAGAAACTGAGTGACATAAAAAGGATTGCCCTGAGTTTTTTGATAAACTAATTCCGTCAAAGGATTTGCTAGCTCTTCGGAGGTAAATAAAGTATCGGCGATCGAGCGATTTACAGAAACTTTATCCAGAGGCGCTAAAGTAATTCGAGCGAACGCCGTCCCCAAATTCTCCATCTCTTCGAGAGTCTGCATCAGCGGATGAGTGGGACTCACTTCGTTGTCTCTATAAGCTCCAATTAACAATAAATGCTCGACCTCTCCATCCTTCACCAACAGTTGCATCAACTTCAAAGATGCCGAGTCCGCCCACTGCAAGTCATCCAAGAAAATTACCAGTGGATGAGACCGGTCGGGAAATACCCCAATAAATTTTTGAAATAGCAAATTAAATCGGTTTTGCGTTGCGGTAGGAGAAAGTTCCGGTAGGGGGGGTTGTTCGCCAATTAATAGTTCTAATTCGGGGATGACCTCGATAATTGCCCGACCTCCTTCTCCCACGGCAGTCAAAATTTTCGCTTTCCACTTTCTAACCGAAGCAGAACTTTCCGCCAGCAGTTGCCGCGTCAAGTCGGAAAAAGCTCGAACCAGGGCGCTAAAAGGTATATTGCGGTTGAACTGGTCGAATTTGCCTTTGATGAAATAACCGCGCTTCTGGACGATGGGTTTGTGTACTTCGCTGACAACCGCCGTTTTGCCGATACCGGAAAAACCCGCCACCAGGACCATTGGGGTGTGGGGAGGGTGGGGAGTGTGGGGAGTGTGGGGAGGGTGGGGAGCGTGGGGGGAAGGGTTCGCTATTCTGTCGAAGGCATCCAGTAATGCTTGTACTTCGGTTTCCCTGCCGTAGAGTTTTTCGGGGATGGAGAAGCGATCGCTTATATCCTTCTCTCCTAGAGGAAAGCGATCGATACTGCCCTTGCTTTCCCACTGTTGCCGACAAATTTCTAGGTCGAAACCCAATCCCGTCGCGCTTTGATATCTATCTTCGGGAATTTTTGCCATTAATTTGAGGACGATATCTCCCACTGCCTCGGGAATTTGGGGATTAATTTGCGTCGGGGGAACCGGCTGGCGGGCGATGTGGGAGTGTACTAACTCCATCGGATCGTCGGTGGTAAACGGCAGTTGTCCGGTTAGCAATTCGTAGAAAGTGACTCCCAGAGAATAGAAGTCCGTTCGGTAGTCAATGCCGCGATTCATCCGTCCGGTTTGTTCTGGGGATATATAGGCGAGAGTTCCTTCTAAGGAGTTGGGGTTTTCGATTTCTTGTCTTTCTTTGGGCAAGAGGGAAGCGATGCTGAAGTCTATTAAAAATATTTCTTTGGTTTGGGGGTGAATGAGGATATTTAAAGGTTTGATGTCTTTGTGAACTACTCGTTTTTGGTAGAGTCGTTCTAGGATTTTTGCCAGAGAGAGAGCGATCGCTAAATATTCCGTCAATTCTAGCGGTTGAGTTTTGATATATTCTGCTAGAGAGACGGCCCCGATATCTTCCATGATGAGGGCGTAACCGTTGCCGTAAGGTTCTAAGGCTATAGGTTTGATGATATCTGACAGGTTGAGGTTGAGAGCGATCGCGTACTGGTTGCTAAATTGTAGCAGTTCGTTGAAGGTGGGATATTCATTTTTTGGCACTTTGATAATTACGGGTTTATTCTCGGGAGCGGTCACTCCTCGATAAACCACCGTCCGCGTTCCCTCGTAGATTTTTTCACCGATTTGATAATTTGCAAGAGCAATTTTACTCATGCTTAAAAACTCCTTTACAATGAACAATTGACAATTAGCACGAGGTAAGAGGCAAGAGTAGGCAATTAGCAATTAGCAATTAGCAATTAGCAATTAGCAATTAGCAATTAGCAAT
>CAZUCT010000121.1:127-3388 GCA_964619285.1 uncultured bacterium
CTTTATCGCTAAAGCGATTACTACAAACTTTATCGCTAAAGCGATTACTACAAACTTTATCGCTAAAGCGATTACTACAAACCTACAAACATATGCGTAAATTTCCCAAACATAATCGTTATTTTCTCCTATCCTTAATTACCTTTATTATCCTGGGTTCCTTCATGGCCAGAGGTTACGTTTTTCCCACCGGAAATCATTACACCCACGTCCCTCAAATTAAAGCGATCTTAAATCCCGAACTCTATAATAACGACTATTACGTTCGGGAAATGATGCGCTTTACTCCTCGATATTACTACCAATTAATGGTCGCCGCCCTCGCCAAACTAACCGGCAGTATCGCCGCCAGTTATTTCATTTATTACCTCTTAGCTTTTACTTCCTTTATCGCCGGTTGTTTTTCCCTCGGAAAACTCTTTACTCGCTCAAAATTAGCCGCCGCCACCGTCGCATTTCTCAGTTTAACCGCCTATACTTTAATCGGATATATCGAAATATTTACTCCTCGACCGGTGCCCGCTGCTTTTGCCATGAGTTTGTCTGTCTGGGGACTTTATTTTGGCTTTCGCCAGCGCTGGTTTCTTAGTTATTTATTCTTTGGCATCGCCTGTCTTTTACAATTTCTTATCGGCCTGTTGCCCGCATTAATGATGCTGCCAATTATGGCGATCGCCTCCTACAAAAAAACCCCCTACCAACAACTAATTCCCCCCCTCTTAATCTTCTTCGGCATGGCAGCTTTAATTTATCTGCCAATGGCTCTTTCTGGTACTACCAGTACGGACAAAATTGGCAATGCCGAATTTGTTTTTATCTACGGTTGGGTGCGCAACCCCCATCATATTATTCCCTCCTATTGGAGTCTCGGTATTTGGATAGATTTCTTATTATTTATAGTCGGCGGTTTGCTGTGCATTCAAAAGAGCGATATTGCATCCGCAACCCTGCGCGATGTTGCATCCGCAACCCTGCGCGATCGCCTCAAAAAAACCCACAAACTTTACTTCTACATCATCATCGCCGAATCAATCTTTGCCCTCTTCCTCAATTACCTTTTTATCGAAATTTACCCCCTAGCTATCATCGCCAAACTCCAACTAGCAAGAACCGTACCTTTCGCCCAAATAATCATCTTTATTGCCGTAGCTTCTCAAGTGGATAGTTTCTACAAAAAAGGTCGTTTAGAATTAGGTTTATTACTCTTAATTTCCCTAACTTTTCCCTGGCCTTACCGAGGAATCTGGTTCTTATTAATATCCATAGCTTTATTAACTAACTTAGGAAATCGCTATTTGTTCATAACTCGCTCTCAAATATTTTCTTGGGTTCTCGTGGCACTCTCGCTAATCTTCTCCTTAATTTCTTCCCCTCCCATTTCCTTCGATCGCCCTATTTTATTCCTAATACTCGCCTTTCCTTTCCTCTTAGGAAAAATCTCAAACCCTAAAAAAATCGCCACCCATGCCCTAGCTTTACTAACAGCAACTATCTTTATTTTAGGATTGCTGGGTGCCTTACCAGGGAAAATATTAAACATCTTCCAACAGCAAGTAAAAACTTATAAAATACCCCAAGACGAGGCAACCAAACTCGCTTTAAGATTTGCCAAAATTAGCGATAAAAATGCCATTATTTTAGTACCGCCCTTCATTTCTAACTTTCAATTTTATTCCGAAAGAGCGGTAGTAGTTGACTTCAAACACTTCCCCCAAACCGACGACGGCATTCGCCAATGGCAGCGACGGATGGAAGCTGTTTTTGGCGTACCTTTGAGCCCGCAATTAGCCATCGGTTCTATGGAAATATTATTTCCCCAACGCAGCGGTTTAGAATTAGTTAAGGTAGCTCGGGAATATGGCGCCGATTATATCTTAACTCGGGTTGATTGGCATCCAGATATTAATGGGATAGTGGTAGATAAAGAGGGAGAATGGGTGATTTATCAAATTAGGGAATAGGGAATGGGGAATGGGGAATGGGTAATGCCAATAATTCAATAAAAATAGAGTTTTTTTAATAAAAATAGCCGTTTTGTGAAATAATGAGACTAGATGCTAAATTGGGCCATAACTTTGGCTCTGGAGGGACCGCCGTGACTCAACTGCCAGAAACCCTTTATAACCGCGATTTTTACTTGTGGACGAAAAGCACCGCTAAGTTATTAAAAGAAAGAAATTTTTCCGATATCGATATTGTCAATCTAGTAGAAGAAATTGAAACTCTGGGAAGAAGCGAAAAGCGAGAGTTAAAAAATCGCTTAATTGTCTTATTAATGCACTTGCTGAAATGGAAATACCAACCGGGAAAAAGAAGCGAAAGCTGGCGAAGTACGATTAGCGAGCAACGCATTTCTTTAGAAGCATTGCTCGAAGATAGTCCGAGTTTAAAACCGTTTTTGCCAGAAGTATTCGACAAATGTTATCAAAAAGCTCGCCTTAAAGCTGCCAGCGAAACGGGAATTAGACAAGATATTTTTCCCGTAAAATTACCTTTTACTCCAGAAGAAACTCTCAATTTTGAATACTTGCCAGAAGAGAGCGATCGCTAATTTCATCATCAAAACACGGGCAGGGGGCAACAGGCAACGGAACCAATTTATTAAACTCCCCTCAGAACAATTCTTATTACCTATTACCCATTACCCATTGTTCTAACTCTATCGAGAGAAAGTCCGATAGCGCCATTTGTTTAACTGAGCTTCTGCTACATGAGCTAAACGCTGCCACTCTGGCAGGGTTTCTTGTAAAGCTTTTAAACTTTCAGCTTGTGCGTGATAGTTGTGTTGCAGGGCTTCGTAAGCTTCTCGCGAAACTGTATGGGCTAATTCGGTTTCCCGGTTTTGTAATTGAGTCAGCTTTCTTTGATAATCTGCAATTACTTCTTTTTGTAATTCAGACTGCCGCAACAAATCTTCGTAAGCTTCTTTTGACACCATCGAAGCAACTTGTTGTTCTAACTTTTGCAGTTTTGCCTCTTTTTCTTCTGCTTGCCGCTGCAAACTTTCATAGTTTTCTTTTGGTACTGCCGAGCTTAATTGTTTTTCGAGTTGTTGCAGTTTAATATTTTGTTCTTCAAGCTTTAGCTGCAAATTGTCATAACTTTCTTGCAACACCATCCCCGCAATTTGAGTTTCTAACTCTTTCAACTTTTTAAGTTGTTCTTGTGACTGGCCCTGAAGATGTTCGTAAGCTTCCTTAGAAACCGCTTCGGCAATTTGCCCTTCAAGTTGTTGTAACTTAGTTTCTTGTTTTTGGGAAT
>CAZUCT010000121.1:3488-8087 GCA_964619285.1 uncultured bacterium
GCTGTTGAAGAGATTCATAAGTTTCCTGAGAAACCATCTCGGCAATTTGCTCTTCAAGTTGTTGTAACTTAGTTTCTTGTTTTTGGGAATGCTGTTGAAGAGATTCATAAGTTTCCTGAGAAACCATCTCGGCAATTTGCTCTTCGAGCTTTCTTAATTGAGCGAGTTGTTCCTGGGAATTAGCGATCGCCGTATTTTGCTCCCCTAACTGGCTTTGTAAAGTTTCGTAACTTTCCCTTGACACCATGCCAGCGAGCCGCTCTTCGAGATTTTTTACCTTTGCCAGTTGCTCTTCCAACTGTCCTTGCAAACCGTTATAACTTTCCAGAAGTACCGCTTTTTCCGCAGCAAAACTTTCAGCAGATGTTGCCGGGGCAGTCATTAGCTGAGTCCCATTTTCCGAAGATTCAATCTTAGCTGGCGCATCTGTAGAATTGACAGTTACTTGTGCTGCTTGTCTTAACAGAGCAAAATCTCCCCTGCCGATACGTTCGACGAGTTCGGATCTGGAGATACCAACTTCCTCAGCAATCTCTTTTAGCCTTTCGGCGGTAGTGGGAGTCAGAGAAATTCCTACTTTTATTTTGCTTTCAGAATAAGATTTAGGATTTCCGCGTTTTTTTTTTGACATAGATTGTCTCCTTTGCCAAGATACACGATCCAGTATAATGCCTTGGGGCTCTTTACCGATCCCTTCACGGAATAAATCGACTTCCTCACCCAAAATAATAGCTGCACCTAACTTCCACCTTTCTTCTTTTTTCTTAACTCAAAAACCAGAAACAAAGTTAATTTTGCTGGGTATTACCAATTATAATTTTATGGCTTTCCCAGTCTATTTAGAGATTTTAATTGTTGGGAAAACCCCAGTTTTTTTGAGGTTTTTAAAGGAACTTTATTTGGTGGTTTTTGCCAATTACAAGCACTGAGGATTTTTCTCGCTTTCTTGAAATTTGGAAGACAAACCACCATATTTAAACCAGTATTCCTTTAAATGATGATGTGGTGTGTGCAAGCTGGCTTTAGCTCTATAAAGAACTACTTTTCGATGGGTGCCTAGCCGAATTATTTTCGCTTTGCGAACCGATATTAGGGTTCCGCCCAAACTGGTCACGCATTGGGCAAATCTATCGAGAGTGGAATACTCCAGAGTCTCGAAGATAAAAAAGTTACCAGAACAGATTAGGTGTCTGCTTCTAATCCAACTTTGCATCTTTTTTTTAGCTTGTAGAGGCAACATTTTTTCTAATTGTTCTAATTGACGTTTCAGTAATTCTCAAAAACGAGCGATCGCCCTTAATTACGACTAATCGCCATACTAAAAGTTATACTCAACTTCATCCTCAAGGCCCAGAACCCGGGGGAAATGGCCCCCTAGACCTTCTTTTGTTCGACTCCAAAACCAACCAAAAGCACGTTTGTTAGGGGCTGGCCCTCTGGCACTGGCTGGTAATTAAGAATTTTGCGGATGCGCAAATTTGGATTAATCAAAGTAATAGAATCGACGGAGGTGGCCCTGGTATAACGAGTAGTCATCAACAATTCTTTAGTGGCGGGGTCGTAACGAAAATTGGCCACCATTGGTTTGGCCTCCTCGTAGGCCCTATCCCGCAAATAATCCCCTTCTAAAACGGGCGCATCGAGTTGGTGGGGCACAAATAGCATATTTAACTGCTGAGATACTTTTTCCCCTTTTTCAGAAACCGTATTAAAAGCTAATTCGTATCCCGGCAGCATTTCTATTTGGGGGTGGGGGGGGCGTTGGTTGTCCAATAAAACTTTGAGTTTTGCACCGGGATTTAGAGCTTTAATCATAAATTCGGTGCGCGATCGCTCCACTTCTTGATGAGTTAAATAATGATAAGTACGTTCGCTAGTCCAACTGCCAACGCAACAATCAAAAAATTTTTGGAACTGAGAAATAGACATAGTTTGCATCTGCTGAAGGTTAACAATTTTTAGAAAGAAGGAGGGACAATTAAGCATAAATACTAGCAGTTATTGTCTAGCTTTTTCAACTTAATGTTCTTGGGAAATAAATGGATCCCAAACTTGCTAGCATCAAATTAAAACAGGAGACTGGGAGGAAGCTACCGCGATGATGGAGCTAGAATGTTTGGCCTACAGCGTTGGCCATGCAAGCGATGGTATTTGTCTGCTGGCACGCATGGGGCCATACAGAATTTTACTAGACTGCGGCCTAGAAGACATTTCTCCGCTGACGGAGAACCAGAAGGAGTCAATGCCTGCCGATTTTGCGGTTTGCAGTCACGCCCACTCGGATCATGCCAGAGGTTTCCTCCCTCTCCACCGCGCTTTCCCCCAATTGCCAGTTTACGCTAGCAGTGCCACTGCAAAACTCTTACCTCTAAATTGGCCCCAGTTGCCCGTAACTGAAGTCCCTCAGTTTTGCGAGGCCGTCCCCTGGGATTCTACTTGGGAATTGGCCCCTGGACTGACCTTAAAACTGTACCCCGCAGGCCATCTGCCCGGGGCCGCCTGCATCTCCATCGCTTACGCTACGGAAAATCGCACTTATAATTTATTTTATACTGGAGATTTCTTTTTATCTAACTGTAGGTTAGTAGAAGGTATGCCCTTAGGAGAAGTGCGAGGTTTGAAGCCAGATATACTGATACTTGAAAGCAGCTACGGCACCGGTCGCTATCCTCACCGCAGACAGTTAGAAAATCAGCTAGCGGAACAAATATATAGAGAGCTAGTGACGGGGCACTCGATACTGCTACCGACACCACCTTTAGGGCTGGGGCAAGAACTATTAATGCTGTTGCGCAGCCATCACTATTTCACCGGTCGCGATGTCGATATCTGGGTGGATGAAGCGATCGCCTCTTCCTGCGATCTTTACCTAGAACTCATAAACGACTTCCCCTCCTCGGTACAAAATTTTGCGCGACATCAACCCTTATTCTGGGACGATCGCGTGCGACCTCGGGTGCGACGCCTCTCTGCCACAGAGAGCCCGGACGGGAAGCCTTGTATCGCGATCGTCGATCGCAACAGCGATCTAAATTGGTACGCCCGGGACTCGGAAAGCTCCTGGGTAGTGTTCGTTTCGGAAAAACCGGGAACCAGACCGAGCAACGTCAATTTTACAGCATCTAACTTTAACAGCGTTCAAACCTATTTACTAACCAACCACTGCGACGGTTCGGGAACTACTCAATTAATCCATAACTTGCGTCCCCAACATATAATTTTTATTCACGGCACTCCTACTTATATAGCAGATTTAACTAATTTAGAAGAGCTGCGCAACCGCTATCAGCTACATTCTCCTGCCAACGGTACTTTAGTAGAACTGCCCGTGGGCGAAACTTTCATCCAACCTCCCATATCGGAAAGCACTTATGAGGGGGAACTGGCAGAATACGATACCGAAATCGCTATCGGTTTGCCTGTGGCGATCGCCTCGGATCCTCGCTGGTCTAATTTTGCGGATACCGGCATCGTAGAAGCTCGCTGGCAGGGGGAAGAGTTGGTATTGCGAGGAATACCCCAACGGGAGCTCCTCAGTCAAAAGGGCGATCGCTCTCTCCCCCCAGATTTAAAGTGCTGCGGTAACTGTTTGTATTATCGAGGACAGCGCTGCTGGAACCAAGCTTCTGCTTTATACGGTTTTAAAGTTACTTCTGACGGATATTGTCCGGCCTTCAAGAGGATTCGTTTTCCAGAAGAGTTGGATTTTGACGAGGATAAGTGAAATCCTAACACTGCTAAGAAAACGCCATACCAGAAACCCGGTTTTTTGAAAAAACCGGGTTTCTAAATCCCTTCGTGGAGCCAGAAACTCGGTTTTTAAAATCCTAACACTCCCTCTAATTCTCCCAGAGCTTTCTCCAAATCATCGTTAACAATTTGAAATTTAAACTCTCCCGCCGCCTCAACTTCTTCTGTGGCTCTTTGCAGCCGACGGGCGATCGCTTCTTCTGGATCTAAGCCCCTACCCCGCAGTCGTCTTTCCAACTCCGACATCGAAGGAGGCAAAATAAAAATCGTCAGGGCCTCTGGAAAACTTTTTCGGACTTGTCGGGCCCCCAACAATTCAATTTCTAATAACACCGACTTGCCCTCGGCCATCCTATCCAAAGCCGGCCCCCGGGGCGTACCGTACAAATTGCCGGCAAACTCCGCCCACTCCAACAACTCTCCCAGTTTCACCATCTCTTCAAACTTGGGGCGGCTGAGAAAAAAATAGTCTTTCCCGTCAACTTCTCCCTCCCGGGGGGCGCGAGTGGTAGCCGAAATTGAGAGAACTAATTCTGGATGGCCTTGGAGGAGCGATCGCACCAAAGTCCCCTTACCCACTCCACTCGGTCCGGTTAAAACAATTAATTTACCAGTTTCCATAACAAACCTAAAAAATACTCAATACTCAACTTTACCTAATTATTATTTGCCCGCCTTCATCAGAACTTTACAAAACCCAGGAGTTAATTTAAAGATTCTGTAAAGATGGCTGCTAGGAAGGAGATCTCTCCCAAAACCATGTTCTAATAAAAACAGTTAAGGAAAAAAACTATAGTCAAGTCAAGGCTGAGGAGCCTTAAGGCATCTAAATATCGGGGTGCTTAACTA
>CAZUCT010000121.1:8187-20903 GCA_964619285.1 uncultured bacterium
TTAACTAAATTCTTTGTCGATGGCATTGAAAAATTATCTTACAGTTTCTCCGATGCCTTCTCCGATATCTTTATCCGTACCAGAGCTACTAAGGTCGGAAGCAGCATTAACGTTGACAATATCTTATTAAACGGCGAATTTCTCAATGGCGCTTCTTCCACCGTTGCTGCAGGTGGAGGTGCCTGGGCGGATACTATGGATTATTTGCGCATCACCGGTTTATCCGCCGACGAAGATTTCTCTCTCATCGGTCAGTCCACCATGAGTTGGGGAGATATCGTACCAAACAATTCTCATCTGGCTTTCCAAATTAAAGTTGCCGATGTCGAATCTACTCCCGAACCAACTGTTCTCTTTGGTTTAGCCTTAGCATCCGCTGGCATGACTTTACTTCGCCGTCGGCAAAATGGCTAAATACTAGATTATCGTATTCGGTCACTAACAGAGGGCTATTTGTAGAGTCCTCTGTTTTTTTTCGGGCAAGAGGCTGATAATTGTTAATTGTTAATTGTTAATTGATATTAAACCGTGCAACCCGTTGACTATACCACCCTCGCCGCCGCCCGTACCGAAATTGAGGCCATATTGCTCCCCGCCCGCCTCGAACAAGTCTATCAGCGCGATCGCTTCACCATCTCCCTAGCCCTCCGCACTCTCAAACAACGGTACTGGTTGGACATCTCCTGGCATCCCCAAGCCGCCAGAATTTGTATCGGCCAACCGCCCCCCCGAACCCCAGATACTTTTACCCTTAGCGAACAACTGCGCCATCAACTCGGCGGTTTGGCCCTCGCTGCCATGGCCGAAGTCTCCCCCTGGGAGAGAGTTCTCGACTTTCAATTTGCCCAACGCCCTGGAGAGTCTCCCCTCTGGCATCTCTACGTCGAGGTCATAGGCAAATATAGCAACGTCATCCTCACCACCAAAGACAACCTCATCGTCACCTGCGCCCACCAAGTGGGCAGCCAAAAATCTAGCGTTCGTCAAATTCAAACGGGACAACCTTACGAGTTGCCCCCTTCTCTGACGGAACCAACTCCCACTTTGACCGAAACCCGAGAACGCTGGCAAGAAAGGATCGCTTTGGTGCCGGGGCCCTTGTGGCGCAATTTAATTAAAAATTATCGGGGTTTGAGTAAGGCTTTAGTTCTCTCGATGCTTCAAGCTGCCGGTTTGGAGAGGGAACGTACCACCGATAGTCTTAACTCTTCTGAGTGGGACCGACTTTTTGAATTTTGGCAGCAATGGCTTTTGGCTTTGGAAAATGCTAATTTTCGGCCCCACCGGACTAAAACCGGTTATTCGGTTATTGGGTGGAACGAAACGAACAGGCAGGATGCCTGTTCTACGGGGGTTCAGGAATTGCTCGATCGCTACTATACCGACGAACTCAACCGACAGGAATTTGCCCAACTGCACCATAAAATAACTCAGAAACTCCATAGCGTTCTGGCAAAGCTGCGGCAAAAAGCCGGCGGTTTTCGCCAGCGACTCCAGCAGTCGGATAAGGCCGACGAGTGGCGATCGCAAGCTGACTTATTAATGGCTAACCTCCACCAGTGGCAACCTGGGATGAAGACTATTAATCTCCCGGACTTTGAAACTGGCGAACCGGTCTCTATTCCTTTAAACCCCGAAAAAAACGCCGTCCAAAACGCCCAAGCCCTTTACAAACAACATCAAAAGTTAAAGCGGGCCAGGACTGCGGTGGAACCTTTATTAGCTTCCGTGGCCGAGGAAATTCATTATTTAGAACAAGTCGAAGCCTCTCTCTCCCAGTTAGACAGTTACGGCCAAGCGGAAGATTTGGAAACCCTCGAAGAAATTAGGGACGAATTAATCGAACAGGGATATCTCAAGGCCCCCAATTATGGCCGTAAAAGTAACGACAAAGCCGCCGAGTTCCATCGCTACCAAACTCCTAGCGGTTTTGAGTTATTAATTGGTCGTAACAATCGGCAAAACGACTTATTGACTTTTAGGGTTGCCAAGGATTACGATTTATGGTTTCATACTCAGGAGATTCCCGGTTCTCATGTTTTGCTGCGATTGGAGCCTGGGGCCGTGCCCGACGAGGCCGACTTCCAGTTCGTCGCCAACATGAGCGCCTATTATAGTCGCGCCCGCCAAAGCGAACAAGTGCCGGTGGTTTATACCCAACCCAAGTTTGTTTATAAACCTAAAGGCGCTAAACCTGGCATGGTCGTTTATAAGCGCGAGCAAGTATTATGGGGTCAGCCGCAACAGGCCATCCTGTATGCTACACCAGCAGCAAATAAAAAAATGTAAATTTTTGTTACAAATTCTTGGTATTTTGTTACAATAAACACACAAAGCTGAAATTAAAGTTAACCCGCGATCGCTGCAAGCTTGGGAACGCGATCTAGCGGTCAGAACTTAATGGAGGCAACAACGGTTATTTATTAACGAAGGCCGGCTACGAGTTAGCCGGTCTTTTTTTTTGTCAGAAACCCGGTTTTTCTAAAAAACCGGGTTTCTCAATAGCTTTTTAGAAAAACCGGGTTTCTCGATGGCCGGTGGATGACAAAATAAATTAGACAACTTTTTGGGAAAGAGCCCGTGACAGAAACAACAACATCTCCATCGCTTCTCAGCCCGTTCGACTTACAAGGTTTGCCCCTGAAAAATAGGGTAGTGATGGCCCCAATGACGCGATCGCGGGCAGGAACAGAACGGATGCCCAACGCTCTGATGGCCGAATATTATGCTCAACGAGCCTCGGCGGGCCTGATTATTACAGAAGCAACGGTTATTTCCAAGCAGGCCATTGGCTGGCAGCAGTCCCCTGGCATCTATTCGGATTCCCAGGCAGAAGCGTGGAAGCAAGTCGTCGATAAGCTTCACCCTGGAGGCACTTCCATGTTTTTGCAGCTATGGCACACTGGTAGGGCTTCCCATAGCAGCTTTCAGGAAGACGGCCTACTTCCCGTGGCCCCTTCGGCCATCAAAATAAATGGCGACTATATCCATACTCCCATTGGCAAGGAACCATATCAAACCCCTCGGGTCCTAGAAACTGAAGAGATACCAGGAATAGTCGAGGATTATCGACGAGCTGCAGAACGGGCCAAATTGGCGGGTTTTGATGGGGTGGAAATTCACGGGGCCAACGGCTATTTAATCGACGAGTTTTTGCAATCTAAGACCAACCATCGCCGCGATCGCTACGGTGGTAGTATCGAAAATCGCTATCGGTTTTTAAAAGAAATAGTCGAAGCGGTTGTCACCGTCTTCCCAGCAAACCGAGTGGGAGTTCGGTTGTCCCCCAATGGAGGGTTTAACGATATGGGCTCTCCAGATTTTCGGGAGACCTTTTTATATGTGGCAGAGCAACTAAACGGCTCTGGATTGGCCTATCTTCACGTCATGGACGGTTTGGCCTTTGGCTTTCACGAATTGGGCGAACCGATGACCTTATCGGAATTTCGTTCGGTGTTTTACGGTCCTTTAATGGGGAACTGCGGCTATACCCAGGAAAGTGCAGAAAAAGCGATCGCCTCTGGAGATGCCGACTTAATTGCCTTCGGGCGCCCTTTCATCAGCAACCCAGATTTAGTGGAACGTTTTGCTAATAACTGGCCCCTCAACCCGGAGGCCGAGATGAAGGTGTGGTATTCCTTCGAGCCCGAAGGATACATCGACTTTCCTACTTACGAAGAAAGTTTAAAAAGTTAACTAATTGTTAACAGGGGATGATGGATTGGTGCGAAAATACACCTGTCCAACGAACGAAAATCATCTGCCAGGGAGGATTACCCCTAGAAAAAATACGACCCCCACGGGGATTGCTGTAGCGTATCATAAGCCATAAGTTCCAATATTGAAACTCAAATATAGGGAGAAAAATGCCGCAAAATCTAATCGAAATTAACCAAAACGGGCAAACCATAGCCCTGCCCGAAGAAATTTATAACCGCTTGCTAGCCAATCAAATAGATCGTCTGTCCGATCGCGACAAGAAACCGGAACTAGATTTAGAAGCAGTTAACCGACAACTGGGAGAGGTCGATGCCCAAAGTCTGATTGAATGGGCAGCTCGAACTTTCGGTTCCGGCCTAGTGATGAGCACCAGTTTCGGCATTCATTCCGCCGCGATGCTGCATTTAGCCACCAGGGTTGTCCCCGATATCCCCGTTATTTGGATCGATACCGGTTATCTGCCAGGGGAGACTTATAAATTTGCCGAGGAATTGACCCAAAGGCTAAATCTTAATTTAAAGGTTTATCAGTCGCCGATGAGTCCGGCCAGAATGGAAGCACTCTACGGCCGTCTGTGGGAAGAAAAGAACGTCGAGGCCCTCAACCATTACGATGGACTGCGGAAAGTGGAACCCATGCAGCGAGCTCTTCAAGAATTAGGGGCCACGGCTTGGCTGGCAGGACTTCGTAAAGATCAGACCGACCACCGCAAAACTTTAGAACGCATTGGCAAACAGGGGGATATTTATAAGGTTTTGCCGATTTTCCACTGGAACTCGCGGGATGTTTACTATTATTTGGCTAACAACGAGTTGCCCTATCATCCATATTTCGATTTGGGGTATACCACCGTTGGCGACTGGCATTCGAGTCGTCCTCTAACTGCCGAGGATGAGAGCGATCGCGACACCCGCTTCCAGGGCCTCAAGCAGGAATGCGGTTTGCACTTGCCCCAAACTGCTGCAGAAGCTCAAAGTCTCGATTCTAGTTATTTGTAATGGCTTAATTTTAGAATTAAGAAACCCGGTTTTTTCAAAAAACCGGGTTTCTGGACGGTAATTATTAATTATTAATTATTCATTATTAATTACTTCAAAGCTTCGGCATGATAGCGAATATGGTCTTCGATAAAAGTAGCGATGAAGTAATAACTGTGGTCGTATCCTTGTTGCATTCTTAGGGTTAAATTTACTCCCATTTTTTGGCAAGCGTCCTCAAAAATTTCTGGCAATAATTGTTGTTGTTTTAAAAACGGATCGGCGGTGCCAATATCGATTAAGAAAGGGCGATCGCTACCCAAAACTAAAACCAATTCCGTCCCATCATAAGTACGCCATAATTCTCTATTATTTCCCAAATAATGGCTAAAAGCTTTCTCCCCCCAAGGGCATCGCGTGGGGGAGCAAATAGGCGAAAAAGCAGAAATAGATTTATATTTACCCGGGTTTTTTAAAGCGCAAACTAACGCTCCGTGACCGCCCATAGAATGACCGAAAATACTTTTTTTTTCCTGAATAATCGGAAAATAAGCTGCCATTAAATTAGGCAATTCATCGACTACATAACTGTAGGTTTGATAATGTTTTTTCCAAGGTTTTTCGGTAGCATTTACATAGAAACCGGCACCGCTTCCTAAATCCCAATCTTTATCTTCATCGGGGATGCCAGTATTGCGAGGACTGGTATCCGGGACGACTAACATTAAGCCATATTTAGCCGCAAATTGTTGGGCGCCTGCTTTGGTGATAAAGTTTTCTTCAGTACAGGTTAAGCCTGAGAGAAAATAAAGAACTGGAACGGCGGAAGATTTGGCTTGTGGGGGTTGATAAACGGCAAAGCGCATTTCGCAATTGCAGCTAGCAGATTCGTGGCTATAAAAACCTACTTTACCGCCGAAGCTAGAGTGTTCTTTAATCAGTTTTGGTGGTTCGTACATAGTTTTAGTTGTTAGTTACTAATTGTTAATTGTCTATTGTTAATTGTCTATTGTCTATTGTCTATTGTTAATATTTAATTGTCAATTGCGATTCGATTAGCTGGGAGCATCCCATATTTGCAAAAATAGAAAAAAAAAGCGTTGAATTGTAGGTTTTCCTCAAAATTGAGATGCACCCGATTAGCTATTCCCCACCGCTAATTTTATAACAAAGTTGGTATTTTCCGCAACCGTTTTTTGGTAAAGTGTAGTTAATCTTAGATTGATACCAATTTTACCAGATTTGAGATAAAAATGAAAAAAGCCAAAATTGAAGCGTTGAAAACAGCGATCGCTCTGCCTAAATTTAAGCATCGTTTTCTGTTAAAAATTGCCCTTACTCATTCAGATTACATTGGCCAACAAGCTAATTTAAGCAAGCAGGAACGAGAAAAACTGGTTGTGGAACATCAAGGATTAACTAATTTAGGTTCGGCGGTATTTGCGAGAATAGTTACTCGTTATTTATCGTCTCGCTGGAGACAACTAGGGGAAGCAACTTTGATAATAATTAAAAGCGACTTAGTTAGTAGAGAAATGCTTTTTAAATTTGCCAGAGAATTAAAGTTAAATAAATTGGCTTTGCTGGCGGAGAGTTATAATTGGAAGCACAAAAGCGAAGGACAGAAAATCCTAGCTGGAATCTTCGAGGCGGTGTTGGGAGCAGTTTATTTAGAGTTCAATCGGGATTTAGATAAAACGGAGAAATGGTTGGGCGATCGCTTCCTAGAGCCTGCTGTTAGTAATTTATTAGCCGAAGTCTTTACTGCAGAATTAGAAGAAACAGAAGCAGATTTTAAACTTCTCAATTGGCTAGAATCCTTAGGGATTCCTTACCTGAGATGTTATTATCCCCATAATCCTTTACCTGGATATTGAAAATAGATTTTTGTTTTGCTTTTAGCGACCCGGTTTCTGAAGGAAATCGGGTTTTTTAATGGATATCCAAAAGTTAAAATCTCGAAAAATACAGTATTATTGTTGGGTGGAGGTTCGCGGACGCCAAACCTACGGGGAAATTATTTATTTGGAGAACCCTAATGGAAAGCGATCGGTAAGGACTGCAGCTAAGTCCCAAGAAGTTAGGCATAAGTCCACGGGAAAAAAAATCTCATTGCTGAGTTAAAACGAAAATTTTAAGTTAAACTTGTGCCTAAATTCAATACCTTCGCCAAAATCAAAAAATACCATTCGTAGGTCGGGCTCCGCGACAGCGCAACCCAACAAAATCGTTGGGTTCCACTGCGTGGAGCCCGACCTACGAGAAAATGGCGAAGGTATTGTAAATTGCTAAGTTAATAAACAATTTGCGATTCAAGTAAAGAAACAAAATGAAAAAAGCCCAAGTTTTTAGCGCCTCTTTAATATCCTTGGTCTCGGCCTCGGGGGTAGCGGCTCTAACCGCACCAAAGGTTATGGCCCAAGTAACTGGGGAAGTATCGCCCGCAGGTACAGAAGAGAAAGTAATACCCGTCGACCAACTGTCCAACTTTGAGTTTGAGGCAGAGGTACCAAGCAGCGGACTGGACAAATACAACGACCCCTTGGGCCAAGTTACGTCGGTGAGCCAATTGTCGGATGTTGCGCCCACGGACTGGGCATTTCAAGCTTTGCAATCTCTAATAGAAAGATATGGCTGTATCAGCGGCTATCCAGACGGGACTTTTCGGGGCAACCGGGCCATGACTCGCTACGAGTTTGCGGCTGGGGTGAATCAATGTTTGGATAGGATTACAGAATTAATTGCGGCGGCGACGGCGGATGTTGTCACCAGAGATGACCTGGCGGTATTGGAAAGATTGCAAGAAGAATTTGCGGCGGAATTGGCAGAAATCGATAATCGCGTAGATTTATTAGAAGCTCGTACAGAGATATTAGAATCCCAGCAATTTTCGACCACTACCAAACTCAACGGCGAAGTACTCTTTTATTTAGTAGATGCCTTTGGGGAGACTGCCGGGGAAGTTAATAACGCTGTATTGCAAAATCGCGTCCGTTTGAATTTCGACACCAGTTTCACGGGTCGGGATTTGCTAAAAATCAGGCTGCAAGTAGGCAATCCAACTCTATTCAACACTGCTACTCAGTTTCCAGAAGGTCGATTGAGCGGTCCAACTCAGGAAACTGTTCTCATTTTTGGAAATACCCGTGGCAATGTGGTGCTTAACGATGCTTACTATCAGTTCCCTATAAGCCGTAGCATTCAAGCACAAATAACTGTAAACGCTGACAAGCGGATTTTTTCGCCACCGATTACCCTCGCTTCTGCTTTCTCATACGGCCCGCTAACTCAATACGGTCGTCAAAATACGATGTATTTTCCAATCTTCTTAGATGCTGGCGCGGGCATTAAATGGCAGATAGCACCCAGGTTAAATTTAGATTTGTTTGCAGGTAGCGAGCTGGGGACTGCGAGCAATCCCAGTCTGGGATTTTTCGGTGAAGGCTATGGGGCGATCGCTAGGGCTAGTTATGCCGGGCAGAAATTAAGATTAGATTTTATTTACGTTCATAGCTACTCTCCTACACAGGGCATTAATACGATATCTGGCAGTAATGCTGCCAAGGTACAGGGGGCGGGTCCGGTACATGGCGATACTTTTTTGGCTAATGCTGGCTATGAAATTTTTCCTGGTGTAGGTTTTGGTGGTTCTGTGGCTTTTAGTAACGCTCGGGCGTTGGGAGACGGTACGGAAGGAAACGCTCATGTAATGGATTATCGGGCTAATTTATATTTAAGAAACGTTTTTACTGAAGGAGATTTTGGTGGGTTAATTGTAGGCATACAACCGAAGTTAATTCATACTAGCAACGATAATATTGCCCAAGGTATTGGTTTGCCGGAGGGACAAAGGAGCGATCGCGATACGGGCTGGCATATTGAAGCCTTTTACAGTTTTCCGGTGAACGATAATATCACAATTACTCCGGGTGTTGTCTGGCTGACGGCACCAAACCACGACGAACGTAACTCCGATGTTATCTTTGGCGGTCTCAAAACTACCTTTACTTTTTAGACGGCATCATCTGTGAAAAACTAGGTAATGGGTAATGGGTAATGGGTAGCGGATAAATAAAAAGTTTCTATACTTTATTACCTATTATCGTTCGCCTATTACTTATGATGAAAAAAAACAAAATTGTCAAGTCTTCTCTAATTTCCCTGGTTTCCTTCTCTGCGACGGTCTCAGCAGCTACAGCCGCGCCCGGGGAAGTTTCGGTGAAGGAAACTATACCTATAACTCAAGAGAAAGTAATATCAGTTGACCGACTGTCTAACTTTGAGTTGGAGGTAGAGATACCAAGCAGCGGACTGAACAAATACAACGATCCGTTGGGTCAAGTTACCTCGGCGAGCCAACTGTCGGATGTTTCGCCCACAGACTG
Organism: uncultured bacterium; assembly: GCA_964619285.1. Classification (GTDB taxonomy): domain Bacteria; phylum Cyanobacteriota; class Cyanobacteriia; order Cyanobacteriales; family Microcoleaceae; genus CALKCV01. The sequence continues at coordinate 17,270 of CAZUCT010000121.1, forward strand.
GGCATTTCAAGCTTTGCAGTCTCTAATAGAAAGGTATGGTTGTATCAGCGGCTATCCAGACGGGACTTTTCGGGGCAACCGGGCTATGACTCGCTACGAGTTTGCGGCGGGATTAAATCAATGTTTGGATAGGATTACAGAATTAATTGCGGCGGGGACGGCGGATGCTGTCACCAGAGATGACCTGGCGGTATTGGAAAGATTGCAAGAAGAGTTTGGGGCGGAATTAGCAGAAATCGAGAATCGCGTAGATGTATTGGAAACTCGTACAGAAATATTAGAATCCCAGCAGTTTTCTGCTACTAGCAAGCTTGGCGGTCAAGTTATCTTTTATCTGGCGGATATTTTTGGGGAGGATGCAGGGGAAGTTAATAATACGGTATTCCAGCAGCGTACCCGTCTTACTATTAATACAAGTTTTACTGGTCGCGATCGCCTGAAAGTAAGCTTGAGCGAAGGCAATGTAACTCAATTTAACACTGGAACAGAATTTCCAGAGGGTCGATCCAGCGGTAGAACTGACGAAGCAATTCTGCTTTTTGGGGGAGGGGGTGGTAGGATAAGAGCGGGTGCTGTCTCCTATAGTTTCCCTGTTAGCGATACACTCCGAGCGACCTTTAACGTATCCTCTGACGACCGGATTAGTAGGGAGGTGACTGCGCCGAGATCGCGCTTAACTGTAGGCGCTCTCTCAAACTACGGTCGTTTGAATACTATGCTTTATCCTATCTTCTTAAACGCGGGGCTTGGACTTGAGTGGGATGTTGCTTCTTGGCTGCATTTCCAGTTTTTTGCAGCCAGCGAGTCTGGCTCTTCGACAGATCCAGATAAGGGATTTTTCGGCGATGGGTATGGTATTACCAGTGTGGCTAGTATCGACTTAGCTCCCTGGAGTATTGCTTTAATACATATCCACGGCTATTCTCCTGAAAATGGAATTGATACGCAGTCTGGCAGTAATGCTTCTAAGGTTGTCGGCGCAGGTCCCGTGCGTAGCGATACTTTTTTGGGTTCTGTTTTCTATAAGTTTTCATCCAAGTTTTTGTTGGGTGCTTCTGCCGGTCTTAGTAACGCTCGTACATTGGGAGAAGGAACTGAGGGAAACGCTCGTGTTATCGACTATCGGATTAATTTCTTTTTTGACGACCTTTTGAAGGAAGGAGATTTGGCGGGGTTGATTGTTGGCATACAGCCAAAGCTGGTTAATACTAGCAATAGTGACTTGGCGCGAGCTATTGGTTTGCCGGAGGGACAAAGGAGCGATCGCGATACGGGATGGCATATTGAAGCTTTTTACACTTTTCGCGTCAACGACAATATCACAATTACTCCGGGTGTTGTCTGGCTGACGGCACCAAACCACGACGAACGTAACTCCGATGTTGTTATTGGTGGGATTAGAACTACCTTTAGTTTTTAGGTTAATTGCTAATTGCTAATTGCTAATTGCTAATTGCTAATTGCTAATTGTTAATTAATGCACCTTCAATAATTGCCTGACTATCTGGCAAAATTTCGAGTTGCTGCAAAAATCCCAGGGTATCTAAAATTGTGTGATTTAAAGCAATTTTTCCATTTTCAATCCGAGAAATTGTCACTCCCAATAAGTTAATTGGTTTTCCCGTGGCAGGAATGCCCATAAAGGGTTTTTCGCTAGTACCGATGGCGTGCCAATGGATGACAACTTGGTTTTGGTCAATAAAGCACGAAAAATCAAGCATTACACGCCCTCCCGGCATATTTTCTAGCAACTTTCCATCAAAAACCCGGTTTTAACACGCTCTCAGTACGGACGGTTGGGCATCTTGACGGTCTATCAATTAACTAGCAACTAATGGGCGGCGATATCAACAGCCGGCAACTCTGCTATCGCGTCATCGTCGCTGCTATCACTGCCATCGCTTGCGTTTTAAAACTGTTAGCGAGTTCGGGCAACCCGGCATGGTTACGGAGCTACGAGCGTTTTTATAACCGTTGCGAACGCTGTCATCGCTGCTTCCTTTGTGGTGTTTGCAGTGTAAGCGGTGACTGATTTCGGTTGCTGCTTTAGCGCGGTTGCAACCGGTGTTCGCAGTGGTTGTCTGTTGCTTACAATGTCAACTATAACTAAAGAGTTTGCGACCGTCAAGGAGGGCAACGCCCCTTATTTTGTTATCTATGATTCTATTCTCACAACATCTATAAAGTATTCGCTAACCTAGCGGGCAACATATCGAGTAACAATAGCGAGTAGAATAACTCACAGCTAACACCAAGAACACTATAGCTGCAACAATACACTAACTGACAGCAATCGTTAGAGTCAAACTTTCCCTCCCATGATGTCGCCACAATACCCCTCCCGATACCAGCGCCCTCCCCATTCCCCATTCCTAATTCCCCATTCCTAATTCCCGGTCCCCGTCATAACTCCTACTCCTACTCCTACTCCTACCACAGGTAAGAGCGATCGCCCATACCAAAGGAGTCACCGGGGGGAGGATGGCTATGGGGTAAAAACTGGCAGCTACTACCGCAAAATCAACTTTTTGTCAAATCTGCTATTTTTTTCTAAACTGAAACTAATTAAAAACCCGTCAAGTCCGTCACGTTCAGCACTACCAATGGTTCCAGCCGTCACTTTTGCCGTCACTCAATCCGTCACTTTTTCAAACCGGGTATAAAAATATACCTGGCCAGCGTTTTTTAACAAAATTTTACAAAAGCTTAGATTTTAGATTAGGATGGCCCGCCTGGCATCGGAGGGATTACCACGGCTGCCTTAAAATGTCAAGTTTTTTGTTGTTTTTCGCTTGTTTTTTGTCTACAACCCCTATATAGGGGTTGACAATGTTTTCTAGATGTTTCTCCACGGTTGAGGTTTGAGGCGTTAATATCGTAATTAAGCCCAACCAAGCCAAACTCGCTGCATTTGGAAACTGGGACATCGCCACCGTCGCCATCGTTTATGGCCTCTTTGAGTTTTGGGAATTTTTGATCGCCACCAATTCCCAATTCCCAATTAGCAATTAACAATTAACAATTAACAATTCCCCATTCCCCCCAAAAACAGAAAACCCGCCCCCTTGGTAATGGGGACGGGTTGGATTAATGCTTGGGACCGGTGGGGCGGTTAGTTTTGTTCTAAGAGTTTGAACTGTCGCCTTGCTCTAGTAGTTCTTTAATGCTGTCAATGTCAACGCTGCTGTATTCTCCTTTGTCCGCTTTAAGCAACTCATTTATTAAGGCTTGGATGGTTCTAGCCATAGAGGTATGATTTGCAACGCTCCACATTTTAAAGTCCTGATGTTTTTCGGGTGAAAGCTCAAGCCTAAAGTATTTGGTTTGTTTTTTTGTCCCCATGTCACTTTCTTGTGCTGTTAGATTTCTTTGTTTTATTAGCTACTTAAGGATTGTAGCAGGACGCGGGCCAACATACCTGGTCCGTGTTGCCTGATGGCCATTGTGATTTTTTGGTAGTAAATAAGTTTATACCTCGCACTCATTGACACCTTGCCTGCTTATGTTATGATGTGTGCATTGCAGCAAAAGAGTTAATGCAGCACAACAAACCCTCTGCATACGGAGAAGTGGGAGAAGCCACGAAAAACCAAGGATTGCAAAGGGTATGTATGCAGAAAAGCAAAGGGCCAAT
>CAZUCT010000122.1:0-20879 GCA_964619285.1 uncultured bacterium
ATTCCCTAAAGGAAGAGGAGTGGAAGTTGCCAATAAAGCTACTCCCGACTTACCTGCTGGCAGTCTTCCAGATATTATCAACACTCGCCTAAAACCTTCCAAGAGGTTTTAGGTTTGCTTTGGGTTAGAAGTCACAGTAGTAGAAGTTGAATAACGGGGCCAGGATTACGGTTAATGCATTTGGCAAAGTACCAAATATTAGGAATTAGCAATTTAATAAGATATCGGTGTTGGGTTGCGTTTCACTCCACCCAACCTACAAGGGACCGGTACTTTATTTTTTTGCTACTCTCTTAGCCAGGTGCTTTGTCAAATGTATTGACCGTAATCCTCTGGCCCAGTTATTCAACTGCTACGACTGTGACCGCCACCCAATCAGCACTTATGTGCTTTTGGAGGCTGGTTTTTCAGCCGTTTCTATAACTCTAGCAAAGCCTTGGCTAAACGTCAAGGGTTTTTATGTTAAGTTTTGTTAAGATTTGATTTTTTCAAAAATCAAAAATTAATTTGCAATTAAATCAATGCTTCGGGTTATAACTCATCGGAAATCAGAAGAGCGATCGCATCATTTCTATTCTTTCTATAGATTTGAAAATCCCTATCTAAAGTCAAAATACTACTTCCAGAGATTAACTCGCTCATCCTTACCAAACAACCATCGGCAAACGACATCGGCACTGACTCGTACCGTTTCATCAACTCATCAATTCTCTCTACTTCCTCGCTAAAACGAAAGGGAAATTCTATAACTCCCGCTTTCACTAAAGACATCACCCCATCCTTTCCACCGTAGGTTTTTCTTAACAAAAAACACGCCTCGGAAATCACCGCTTCGCAAGTAAGTAAAGGCATCGGTATCCTCTGAAAAACCTCCAAGGCCCAGTCGTGAAAGCGATCGCTTTTGTCGATGTACGCCACCAATGGTCCAGTGTCTAAAATAATTTTTTGTGTCATTATTCAAAAGGCCCGTCAAGATACTTTTTATTATAAGATAAATCCCCCACTCCGCTTTCTACGCAACCGGCCCATTGTTTAGCCGCATCGTGGGCAGACATCTGGGGTTTTTCCTCCGTTTTAGCTTCTAACTTTTTCTCATTTTTACTCTGCAAAAACTCGATAAAATCTAAGACTTCCTCTTGTTGAGGAGTGGTTAAAGTTCGCAATTTTTCTAAAAAGATATCTTCTTTACTTATTGTTTGAGTCATTGGTTTAGTCTCCTGTAATTATCATAATTTTCGGAAAATTAATAAATTAATACTACCAAATTTTCGACACGGAAACAGGCAAACCCACCCGCATAAAGAAACGCGCAAAAGCTTGGGATAGATGTTCTTTATAGGGTGGAAGCAAACGTAATCTCGGTTCTCCTCTTTGCTTTAAAAGTGATTCAAGAAAGCTACGGGGAACTGTAAAAACATCGTGGAAATCAACAATCCGATGCTCTGTACTTAACCCCTGACTTTCTCCTGAATTGAGCATACTAAGATTCCAGCAAAATCCATCGCTGATATCATCGCACAGCCGTTTCCAAGCTTTAGCCGTTGGGTTTTGCCCCCTCGTTCTCATTTCTTCTTCCCAGTCTTGTTTATAGTCTGAAATAGAGAAATGGGGACACAAAATAACATTGCTGACTTTATCATTTTCTAAGTCACAAGCCTGAGTCATAACAATAACATCAGTTATGGTGGCTTGAACGGCAGCTTCTAAATCCTCGACTTCGTTGCCTACAGACACTTGGGGAATTTCAGTTTTCCAGGTTATAATCGGGCAATTTAAAATTAAATCTCCCTGAGTAAGCCTGCTATCTGCCCCTACAGCTTCATACCAAATATCACTCATCTTCAGCTTCTACCATTCGGCGATCGATTGTAATGTGTGGCTTCCAACGTGGTAATTTTGATGTTTCTATTTTTACTTGTTTGGAAAATATTACTTTTGGCTCATGTTTAACAACTAAAACACCACGACGATCCTCAAAATCTTCATCTGTCTCTTCCTTGGAATTTATTTCTAGGAGAGCAGAAGTCGTTGCTATTTCATCTAACTGTCTGAGTCGCCTGTCTAGTTCTTCTAGTTGACATACAAGATGTACAGGATATCTCAATTCGGATGATGTTCTAACTTTTTCAAATACGCGATAATACTGAACGGCTCGATCTGGGTATCGATCGGAAAGAATAACCCCTGGCTCTTGTTTGGGGGTAACACGCAGAGCTGCTCGATTGGTATAATTCTGGTTAAAGTCTTGAAAAGAAGACGAGTCGCAAGTCATGTTGTCTGCAATTAAAGAAGAAGTTGTTGTTGCCAAATCTTCTTCTGGTAATGTTGAAATACAGCCTCCTAGTCCTTTCATTTTTTTAATCTCCAGATCTTGTTTTGAATTTCTTTACTTGCAAAACTACCGAATCCCTGAAGAATGAATTGATGAGCTAAATCAAACCATTCTTGCATTGACAAAAGCGATCTTTGACTTCCTATTCCACGAGCAGTTAAATCTAATAAAATCAAGGAACGCTTATCTTGGGAACGGATAGCGCTGCGAATTGCTACATACAATCCACCGTGACGATTTGGTAGGGCAAATGTAGTTCGCCAGTTAATAGCTTCTAATTCTGGAAAATTTTCGGGAAAATTCTGCCTATTAAAAAGGGGTAAAACTGTTTCTACATCTGCTAAACTGTTCCAACCTTCTCCTTGCAAAATATGATTTACATAACTCAGTTCGTATTGTAAAGGTTGAAGTTCTTCAAGGTTAGTTTCTTGCAAAAAATCTTTGAAAATAGATAAATTTTCTTGAAATAACTTAAAAAGTTTATCATACCCAGGATATTCATCTTCTAAGCGGTTTTTTCTCCAATTATTAAGAAAGCGATCGCGTTGAATTTGAATAATTCCATTGCTTCGCTCGTCTATAAACCAGACTCTAGGCAAAGGCGGTATATCTGATAGGGCTAAGTTTAGTTCGGTTCCTTCTGGTGTCTTCTCAAAAACTTCTACTGACGGTGCAAGCGGTGGGACATCTTGACAATTAGGGTAATCTTGTTTGAATTTTTCCCATAATAATCCTACATGAGGTGTTAATAAAGAAGTAAGAGGTTTAAAAAGCACGCCACAAGCTACCTCAGTCAGAGGTGGATTTTCATATTCTGGGTAATTTGTAGATGGCATATCTCAGTTTATTTAGCAACTTTTTAAAAAACCACCCAAAGTCACAGTAGGTTGCCCCTTCGTAAACCTCTCGGGACTAGACTGCTCAACTCAAGCGGGTCCGTACCCCTGTCGGCCTTTAGCTTCGCGGAAGCCAAACCGTAAAACCGACAGGGGTACGATGACCCGCACAGTCAAGAGCAGGCTAGTGATGCGCGTGTCAACTAAACGCAAGGACGGCGATCCACCGTCCGAATTGCAAGGCTGTTGGCCTACCGATATTCTCTGGATGGTTCTTCTATTATAACCGTTGAAAGAGCGATCGCCCGCCATTTCCCAGATTTTTTTTTGCTAATCTAAAATCTAAACTCGACTTTGATGGGGCTGTTGCGTTTCCCGTAGCTTAACTCACTCAGCTATAAGTACCCGCGCACCGAATTAGATACCGAACAGACAAGATGTCTGTTCTACAGGTCGCGCTTATGCAGTGTTGTGACAAAAATCTAAGGGGCATACTCGCTGCCCCTAATACTTCCTGCTGTTAGTACAAATATTATAACCGATATCTTTTGCCTGCTGGCAAGAAGCATAAAGATACACCCCTAAAACCTTTAGCTCGCTTTTTTCTTAGGAGCAAACATTCGTTCCAAACTAATCGCAACAACGCTAAAAGTTACCACTAACAAACCTATAATAGCAATAGGAGTTAAAGTTTCCCCAATAACTACCCAAGCAAATACAGCGGTTAATGCCGGACCTAAAGTACCGATAACAGATGCCAGAGCAGCACCAGCAAACCTGATAGCAAAGTTGTTCAAAAGATAGCTAAACAGAGTTAAAACCCCGAGGACTATACCGCCAACAATCAGACCGAATCTCATTTCAGGCGGAACATAAGAAACGTTCCAACCACTCGGTAGAAATCCCCAATTGATGGTAATGGGCAACAGGATTAAGCTGATGGCAGAAAAGACAAAAATCGCACAAAAGTTAACCAAACTGAAAGGTATCGGGTGAAGTTTTCCCGCAGCCATTTGGGTTAGCAGCACATACCCAGCAAAGGTGACACCCGCACAAAGAGCAGTAATTATTCCTAAGACAGGGTTGCCAAAGGTGGGAATGCCTTGCTGAAGGTCTTGCGCAAACTGTTGAACGACTGGCTGTACGGACAAAATCAACCCCAAACTTATGCCACCCATCGCACCAAAACGGAGGATGGAGGGGCGATCGCCAAAAAGTATCCAAGCTCCCACAGTAGTAGCTATGGGATAAATAAAGAACAGCGTAACCGCAATACCCGCCTTAACATTTCCCAAAGCGATATAAATAAACACCTGAGAGAGAAACAGGAAAAAGGCACTGCCAATTACCTTTAACCAAAGGTCTTTATCGTTAGATTTAATGCTTTGTACGATATCGTTACCCACTGGCGGATAAAGGAATGCTGCTAAAAACGGCATTAGCAGGCAGACGACAATCATCCGCAGGAACAGAATCAAAAGCGAATTTCCAAAGCCGGGAGTAATCACACCTTCAACTGGTATCTGTCCGAATATCAGATCCGGTTCTCCGCCTTGAAGAACAATCTTGATCGAGACATTAAATATAGACAGCACCGTAGCTGAGAGAAGCGCAAAAATCAAACCCACCTGCACTTGAGATGCGGGTTTTGGCGGGGCAGGAGTTGGCTTTGCTGCTGGTGGTTGGGGCTGGGCGCGGAGGGCCAGGGGCGGTTTCGGCCCCGAGTCTTCGTCGGCCTCGGCTGCTGGTTCCCGTTCCCAGGTTCTATCTGTCCCTGCAGAGGAATCTTCTGCGGCCAGTTCGAGTTCTTGCCTCAGACGATTTACCAAAGCTTCCAAGATCGCCTCTCCTTGTTGTTCCATACTGCGCATATTGCTCAGTTGTTGGGAAAGGTTGCTTTGATAGCTGTTTAATTCTTCTTGCAGTCCTTCGAGAGTTCTCTGGAGGCTGACATCCAAGGAATCCCTAAAGCGATCGCTCGAATCCTCGTAGGATGGGTTAGGGTTACTTATGGGCAATTCCCCTCTAGGCACTGCCCCCAAGGAGGATGGTTCCCAATTACCCTTAGCTTGCTCGAACCTCTGGGTCAGTTGTTCTTCTAAATTATTGGCCAACACTTGGGCTAGTTGTTTGAGCCAAACTTGGTTTTGGGCTATTTGTTTTTGAGATAAGGATTCTAGTTGCTGCGATTGCATTTTGTGATATTGCTGTCGCAGCAGTTCGACATCTGTTGCCAGTTGTTTTTTCTCAGTTTTAAGCTTTTCTAGATCTTGGCTTAACTGAGAAGTTACGTTTTGACGAAGGTTTTCTAAGTCCTCAATTAAAGAATTCAAGACTTGTTCTGGTGATTTGGGAGTCAGGGCTCCGTCCTTTGGAGGTTGAATATCCATATTTGCTCTTTGGCCTTTTAACCTCTTGCAAAAAATCTAATCTATTTGTTATTGAGGGATAAACTTGGTCCCATCTTGGCCGATGCTACTATTGCAGAGCAACCGCGCTTTTATCATTTCTTATCATAAGCTTCTTGCAAAAGCTCCAATTGTTTTGATTTCTACTAACATCTGTCCATTTGATGGGCCCGCTATTAGAATTTTTGAGATTTTAGAGACAATTGAGGGCTCCATTTCAATTTTGAAGCGAACCAAGAATTTATCGCTAATTGCTAATTGCTAATTGCTAATTGCTAATTGCTAATTGTTAATGGCACAGCAACGAGCTAGAAGGCCAAATTCTCTATTTGGGCAAAACACCAGATGCTCCCCAAAATATTTAAAAACGCAAAATGCTTGCGCGGGCGTTCTTTATTGATATATGATAAGAGATCGTGAATTAGGCAAGTTATGGCGTTCCGCTAGAATCTTCTACTGCCAAACCTGCCCCGGTTTTACTGGCCCTATTTTAGTTGGGAACCGAAAAAAGTCCATCATTAATTTTTTGTGAATTGGCCCTAAGACCCATTCGACCAGAAAAAGTTAAACGAGGTACATAAAAATGAAAGCACAAGAAATAATCCGCACCATAGAGAAAGAAGAAATAGAAAAAATAGACAAGGAGTTCAATAAAGAAATCCCAACCATCTATGTCGGCGATACGGTCAGAGTAGGAGTAAGGATTCGAGAAGGTGGCAAGGAAAGGATCCAACCATATGAAGGGACGGTGATTGCCATGCGTAATGGGGGGATTAACGAGACGATTACCGTCCGAAAAACCTTCCAAGGCGTAGGAGTGGAACGGGTTTTTCTACTCCATTCTCCGAGAATTGCTAGTATAGATGTGGTTCGGAGGGGTAAAGTGCGTCGGGCCAAACTCTATTACCTGCGCGATCGCGTTGGTAAGGCCACCCGCGTCCGACAACGTTTCGACCGTTCTCTTTAGTGGCCAGAGGCAAAATTGCAAAGAAAATTTTGCAATTTTGCAGCAAGTCGATTAAAGTTGTGTTATAGTGAAATAAGCTCGGACGGTTTGAATTAATCAAAACGTCAGTGCCTTATTAGTTTAGTTGCGCTCTTAGTTCAGTTGGTAGAACGCAGGTCTCCAAAACCTGATGTCGGGGGTTCGAGTCCTCCAGGGCGCGTTTTTAACAGGATTCAATAACCAATTAAAGCAAACAAGCTATTTAATAACCTTTGGCTTAGTTATAGTAATCCTATTTGAGTTGTGTCCAAAAGTTGGCTGCTTTTAGGGAACAGGGAACTATTAACAGGGAACAGTAGGGAATAGGAAAGAGGGGAAAGTAGATACAAATGGAAAATTTCCGATTTTTTTCTACTTTTTAAATTATGACAACCCATTTAGGATTGCTATATTTAATTGTACTAATAAAGGGCTAAACCTTATTTGTTGCCATGACTAGAGTAAGGCCCTATTTTTTGATAAAGCACTCTTAATTAGTTGTTTGGCCCTAACTCCTCATCTATCAGCTTGTCTATGGCATCTCTAAGCTTGTCTGTCCAGTTGGGGATGCTTTTTAGCTTATTAACGCGCTCTTCATAGTACATAAAGCCAATTCTAGTATCAAAAGCTTTATCTCTTGTTGGTTTAAACGGTTTAAGGCTTTGTGGATTGCCTTTTGGATTGGCCATAACTTTTATTTATATCTTTGGGTTTAATTAATTAAATAGTTAAATATAAAGAACTGTCAAACACTTGTTTGTAAGTGTATGATGGCCAATAAGCTAAAAAAAGCTAATGGCCCTGTTTTGGGATTGCAGTCCCAGGTAAGGGCCATCAACAAAAAAATATTATAACACCCTTTGATTTTACCATGACGAACATTACTGACATGGCCGAGCTCCGTTTGGCCTTTGTCGAAGAAGAGAGCATCAGTTGGATGCAACCGGGATCGTCTAGTGAAGCCGCTAGCATTCCTAACCCTTGTCACTGTGAAACATTAACTAAACTCGCTGAAGTTGTAAGTATAGCTATACCATGCTTGATTTATGCTGACTGACGACTAAATAACGCTTGGGGTGCGCGGTTAAACCGCGTTGTCCCCTTTTTCTTGCTTTATACATCACTACACGCGAGGGAACTAAAACAATGACTGTTACTTACGATCGCGAGTACGAGCAAAGGTAAAGAAGAGGTGCTCATCGAGATGAAAGAAAAATCGCTAAAGCGATTACTACGAACAAGTTTATTAGAAACCGGGTTTCTGCGACAATACCTTCGCCTGCATCGAGATTTAAGAAACCGGGTTTTTCGTATATTCCCGGTTTCATGTGGGGCAAAGCTTCTAACCTCGTTTGCCGAACAACATCGCCACCAAAAACGCGGCTAACTGAACTAAAACGATACTGGGCCCCGAGGGCAAATTAAACAATCCCGATAATACCATTCCCGTCACCCCGCTGAGGGCACCTAAAACCCCTGCAATAATTAAGAAGGGTAAAAAGCGATCGCAGGTTAACTTTGCCGTAGCGGCGGGAATGACTAAAAAGGCATTAACTAATAAAATACCTACGGCTCTAATTGCCAGAGCGATCGCCACCGATAAAATAATTACAAATCCATATTGATATCCTTGCACTGGTATGCCGCGAACTTTTGCCAAATCTGCATTAAGAGTCAGTAAAATTTGTTGGGGGAAAGTCCAAATTAACCCTGCAAAAGTTACCGCCAACAACACCCCTAATAAAATTAAATCTGTATTGCTAATTGCCAAAATATCCCCAAACAAAACCGATAAAAGATTGCCTCGATATCCCTCCAAAAAGTTAAAACCCATAGTTCCCAAGGCCACCGAACCGGCAACGACGATACTTAAAACCGTATCGCTGCTCAAATTGGTTCGGTCTATTAAATAAATTACTCCCAACCCAACTACTACTAAAAATCCTATCAGCGATGTTATTTGGGGCAGTTGTAAAAGAGCAGCTAATACTACTCCTAAAAATGCAGCATGACCTAAAGCATTACCAAACAAAGATAATCTTCGTAAAACTACGAAACTTCCCAGTATTCCCCCTAAAATTCCTAAGAGAATCCCTCCAGCGATCGCCCGCTGCATAAACGGAAAACTAAATAACTCTAAACTGTCGGCAAAATTCATAGTTCGTAGTAATCGCTTCAGCGATTGAATAGCTATATTCCCAATTCCCCATTCCCCATTACCTAAAAGATTGTTGTTTTAACAGCGCGTCCGTCCACTGGGCATCTGCTTTTGATAGTCTGGGAGTTGGTTCTTGACTATAATCTACTGCAGTATCGAAACCCCCTAAATCGTAAACCGTATCTAATAAAGGTTGCAAATCTATAACCGGTTCGGCATCCCCCGACTGCAAAGGCAAAGCAAAAGACGGGATAGCATCGCGAACGTTAAAACGATATAAATCCGCCAAAGGACGGCGATCGCTCCTACTAACCAAAATCCGATAATCGGATTCTACATCATTATTTAGCATCGGCATCGGTCCCCCCGATCGCAATAAATCTATCTCCACCAAATGAGTTTTCGTTGTCAAAACTCGCTCTCTTTTGGTAAGATAAGCCTTCCGTCCTTCGCCGCTTCTTTTATTAGTGGGAGAAAGAATTTCTATAGCAGTAACTACCTCTTTAGTTGCCACATCTCGTATTTCCAAATAGCCCTCTTTAACCCTTTCCAACATCGGCAGGGTCACCGTCGCCGCTTGTACTACTGGTGGCGATAAAACTGCCACCGGAGAAGTCGAGGGATTGCTAGTAGTTTGTTCCCGCTTTACCGTCACGTCTGGAAGTCCCACCAAAAGGTCAGTATTGTTAGCTTGGTATGTCCGTACTTCTACGGCAACTCGATACTTAGGCCGCAACTGGGGAGACAATAACCTTACTAATTCGCTAATCAGCAAGTGGTGTACTCCGGGCCATACTCTGGGGTGTTCTAAATAAGGGTCCATTGCAGGAAATGGCGATCGCATGACTCTATACTCCTTTAAAAGTTTTCTATTTGTTTAGCATACCACAGACTTAAAATGTCCGCAGCGAGGGGGCGTGGGTAAGAGTTAACTCCTTTTCCCGCCGTCTCGCTGCGGACAAGAACGATATTCCACATTAGGGACTTGTGCAAAAATAAACTACCAGTCTCTTGTAGGTTGGGTGCCGCGAACCTCCACCCAACATCGGTATCTTATTAAATTACAAGTCCCTTACCGAAAAGATTGTTGCTTTAAAAGTGCGTCCGCCCACTGGGCATCTGCTTTTGATAGTCTGGGAGTTGGTTCTTGACTATAATCTACTGCAGTATCGAAACCCCCTAAATCGTAAACCGTATCTAATAAAGGTTGCAAATCTATAACCGGTTCGGCATCCCCCGACTGCAAAGGCAAAGCAAAAGACGGGATAGCATCGCGAACGTTAAAACGATATAAATCCGCCAAAGGACGGCGATCGCTCCTACTAACCAAAATCCGATAATCGGATTCTACATCATTATTTAGCATCGGCATCGGTCCCCCCGATCGCAATAAATCTATCTCCACCAAATGAGTTTTCGTTGTCAAAACTCGCTCTCTTTTGGTAAGATAAGCCTTCCGTCCTTCGCCGCTTCTTTTATTAGTGGGAGAAAGAATTTCTATAGCAGTAACTACCTCTTTAGTTGCCACATCTCGTATTTCCAAATAGCCCTCTTTAACCCTTTCCAACATCGGCAGGGTCACCGTCGCCGCTTGTACTACTGGTGGCGATAAAACTGCCACCGGAGAAGTCGAGGGATTGCTAGTAGTTTGTTCCCGCTTTACCGTCACGTCTGGAAGTCCCACCAAAAGGTCAGTATTGTTAGCTTGGTATGTCCGTACTTCTACGGCAACTCGATACTTAGGCCGCAACTGGGGAGACAATAACCTTACTAATTCGCTAATCAGCAAGTGGTGTACTCCGGGCCATACTCTGGGGTGTTCTAAATAAGGGTCCATTGCAGGAAATGGCGATCGCATGACTCTATACTCCTTTAAAAGTTTTCTATTTGTTTAGGATAACACAGACTTCTTAGAAGGCAAGAGGCAAGAGGCAAAAGGCAAGAAGCGAAAAGGAATGGTTATTCCCAATTCCCAATTCCCAATTCCCCATTCCCCAACTTAATGATTGTGAAAATACCTGGTTAAAGTATCTCCGTAAATTTGGTTGAGATTTTCTGGAGAAAGAGCCAAACTGGGTTGACCTTGACACCAGAGACGGCGATTGATACATAAAACGCGATCGCAATAACTGCTGACCATATCTAAATCGTGGGAAACCTGCAAAATCGAAAACCCTTCTTCTCGTTGTAACTTTGTCAGCAACTCTGCAAACTCTGCCTCTCCCGTAGCATCCACCCCCGCCATCGCTTCATCTAATACTAATAACTTGCGACTCCTCACCAAACAATAGGCCAATAACACCCGCTTCAACTCCCCACCGCTTAAAGTACCGATAGGTTGTTTTGCCTGTTTTTCTAAATTAACCTGTACTAAAGCTTTTTCCACCGCAATTTTCCTCTGTCTGGAACGGAAAAAAACCCTTTTCGACCAACCTAAAGCTACTAACTCCGCTACAGTTAAAGGAAAGCTGCGATCGAAAGGGAATTTCTGGGGAATATAGGCGATTTGCTGCCAATGTTTCCTCAAATTTTTTAACTCCCTGCCGAGAATTTCTATCCGTCCCGACTCGTAAGGTATCAAACCTAATATCGCTTGAATCAAGGTACTTTTTCCCGCGCCGTTGGGGCCGACTATCGCAGTATTGCTGCCAGCAAAAACTCGAAAAGAAACGGATTCTACAGCACGATATTTGCCACGGTAAATAGTTAAATTTTCTACATTTAAAATTGGCAATGCACCCCGATCGCTTTCGTTTTTCATCGGCACACTTCCTCTAAAGCTGTTAAATTTTTTCTCATGGCAGCAAAATAATAATTAGGGTCTAACGGACCCGCTTCTAAGGTCTCTATAACTTTCACTGGCAATCCTAAATCGTTGGATATTTGCCTAATTCTGCTGTCGTCAGTTCCGCTTTCCGATAAAAAGCCTTTGACTTGAAATTCTCGAGCTGCATTGATTATCCTTTGCAAGTCTCTAGGGGCGATGTTATCTTCGGGTAATTCTACTACTGCCATTTGTTGCAAACCGTAGCGTTGCGCTAGGTAGGGATAGGCATCGTGAAAGGCGATAAATTTACAACCTGCCACTGGTGTCAAACGGGTTTGAAATTCCCGGTCTAATTCTTGAAGTTGTTGGAGATAAACTGCGGCATTTGCCTCGTAGTTTTCGGCATTATTGGGGTCGGCATCGATGAGACCGTCTCTAATATTGATAACTTGTTGTTGGGCTAATACCGGATCCAGCCAAAGGTGAGGGTTGCCTCCTTCGTGATGGTGGTGGTGATGCCCTTCATGTTCTTCCTCATGTTCGTGATGATGTTCCTCTTCTTCGATCGCTTCGATACCTTTACTGCTGTCAATTTGTTTCAGTTGGGAGTTACCCGCAGAAGCAATTAATTTATCGAGAAATTCCTCTAAACCCAAACCATTTTTTACTAGCACGTCTGCTTCGGCAATAGCGATCGCGTCTGCCGGTGTTGCTTGATATTCGTGAGGACTCGTACCGGGAGGAATTAATATTTCTACTTCGGTATTT
The DNA here is from genome assembly GCA_964619285.1 of uncultured bacterium. Lineage (GTDB taxonomy): Bacteria > Cyanobacteriota > Cyanobacteriia > Cyanobacteriales > Microcoleaceae > CALKCV01. Next base: position 12,255 of record CAZUCT010000122.1, read on the forward strand.
TCTCCCCCTACTGCTTTTGTAAACATATATATTGGCAGGAAAGTCGCTACGATTTTGGGAGAATTTGGTTCTTGTCCTTTACTTACCAAACCTCCACTATAAATAGTAACTATTAATCCTCCCAACCCTAACAATACTCGGCGACTCCAACGCCGCCAAGGTGTTTTGAGAAAGTCCAATCTTATTTTATTCATCGCTTTACTGGAAACTAGCTCCAAAATGATAATCATTATCTTAAGACAGAGCTAGTTCCCAAAACCAAAAATTTAACAAAAATTTTAGATTTTAATGGCAAGAGGCCATGGGTAACAGGTAATGGGTAATTATTGGATTACCTATTACCCATTACCAATTACCTATTAACAAAATTAATTAACTTTCTGGCGAAGCATCGTTATGCTGCTCGCCTATTTCCAGATTTTTCTTAGATTTTTTCAAATCTTTCCAAAGATCCTTAATTTGTTCGTAAGCATCTTCTGGGGCAATTTTTCCGCCGGTTTCCAAGCTGCAAACATAACTAACTCGCTGGGCAAACTCCTGCAAATTAGCGTTAAACGCTAAATTTTGAGGAGTAAATTCACCCTGGTAGCGACTGCGAGGATAGAGAAAATCATCGCGATCTGTCATAATTTTTTTCCCTCATTAAAATCGTACTTTTATTTAGGGTTATTAAGCTGAAGAAGCCAAAGGAGAGTTTCAATATTTAAGAAGACAACTTTTTGCCATTGTATTCAGTCAAATTGGGTTCTAGCTGGCTTAAAGCTAGAGTTTAACGCTCCTTACAATTATTTTAACCTTTTTTTAACCTTGTGGCCTAAGAAAGTAATCTTTAGATTTTAGATTTTACCAGGAAAATTGGGTTTAGAGCAAGGTCCTTTTAGGACGGCTTTTATTAACAAATTAGTTGTCATTTAAAAATAGTTGAGTTCTAATAAAAATATAGCCTTTTGAAAACCAAAAAAGGTCAATTCTCAACTCAACTATTTAAAACTCGCGGGAGGGCATTCCGAGAGTATAAACGGACATAGAGAAATGGTAATTCTGTCCGTAAAAAAGATAGTTCGTTTCAGCGAAGTGTCAACCCACCTTGAAGCTCTCAGGGCAACAGTAGGAATCCATTGGCCTTTAGGCAATGGAGGATGTCAACAGTCGTTAGCTAATAAATAGGGTGCGCTGGGAGCATCTCAGTTTTGCACATTTATTTTCTCATGACGAGTGACTCACACTCATGACTCACACTCAAAAAACCGCTTTTTCTTTGAGTATGAGTGTGAGTCACTCGTCATGAGTATGAAATTATCTAAAATTACAAATATGAGATGCTCCCGGGTGCGCTTCCCACGCACCCATAAATCACAGTCGGCTTTTTTTCCTTAAAATCTTTCCCTATTGCCTCTTGCAAGAGTGCCTCTTGCCTTCCCTATTGCATATGGCCTTGCAAATTAAAGCTTAGTGCCGCATTCGGGGCAGAAATTATTGCTAGCAACATTTTTAGCACCGCAGTTAGTGCAATAAATTAATTCTGCAGCTTGTTGGAGCTTTTTGCGTTCTGGCAAACCGATCATCTGAGCGTTGCTCTTGCCCGGGGCAACCATCGGATAGCAATTTTCATTTTTTGTTACCTGAATATCGAGCAACACCGGACCATTGCAATCTAACATTTCAGCGATCGCCCCTTGCAACTCATCTGGATGGGACACCTGCATGCCCTTAACGCCAAAAGCCTTAGCCAGGAGGGCAAAATCTGGCATTCCCAACTCCATATTAGAAGAAGAATAGCGCTCCCCAAAGAAAGCCTGCTGCCACTGACGCACCATGCCCTGCCAGCCATTATTAATAATGGCAGTTTTGACATTAATGCCGTATTGAGCCAGAGTAGCGAGCTCCTGGATGTTCATCTGGATGCTGGCATCTCCAGCAATGCAGATAACTTCGCGGTGTGGCAGGGCCACCTTTACCCCCATAGCGGCGGGCAACCCATAACCCATAGTGCCCAAACCGGCGCTAGAGATCCACTGGCGAGGGCCATTTTTCAAAAATTGAGCTGCCCACATTTGATGCTGGCCGACATCCGTGGTGTAATAGGCATCGGGGGCTTGACGAGCGAGTTCGACGATGGCCTGTTGGGGAGAGATACTATCGACGTACTGGGGAACTATCAAAGGATAATCCTCCCGCCAGCGATCGATGCATTCCAACCAAGCTTTAGTGCGATCGGGATCGACAGCATCCCCAGTTTCGCGACACCGACGCAACAGGTCCAGCAACACCTGGCGAACGTCGCCGACAATAGGGACATCCGGTTTGCGATTTTTACCCACTTCCGCCGGATCGATATCGATATGAATAACCTTAGCGCGACAGGCAAACTCATCCAACTTGCCAGTTACGCGATCGTCAAAACGGGTACCCACCGCAATCAGCAAATCGCAATTACTCACGGCAAAATTAGCATATGCCGTACCGTGCATTCCCAACATTCCCACAGAGAGGGGATGATGTTCGTCAAAAGCGCCCTTGCCCATCAAAGTAGTAGTAACGGGAACCTTAAAATGTTCGGCCAACTCCAGAATTTCTCCATGAGCGTCAGCGGAAATGGCCCCGCCGCCGACATACATTAGCGGGCGTTGTGCTTCGCGAATTAAATTAACTGCTTGATTAATTTGGCGGGGGTTGCCTTTAACGGTGGGGCGGTATCCGGGGAGGCGGATGCTGCCCGGTTCGACCGGTTCGTAATCGAACTGGGCCAAGCCGACATCCTTGGGCACGTCTATCAAAACTGGCCCCGGGCGTCCCGTACTGGCGATGTGGAAAGCTTCGGCCACGGTGGCCGCCATTTCTTTTGGGTCTCGAACGACGTAAGAATGTTTGACAATGGGCAGGGTAATGCCGAAGATATCCGTTTCCTGGAAAGCATCGGTGCCGATGGCGGGGAGGGCCACCTGGCCCGTAACTACGACTAAGGGAATCGAGTCCATGTGGGCCGTGGCAATGCCCGTTACTAAGTTCGTGGCTCCCGGGCCGGATGTAGCAAAACAAACGCCGACTTTGCCGGTGGCCCGCGCATAGCCATCGGCGGCATGGGCCGCCCCTTGTTCGTGTCTAACCAGGATGTGTTGGACATCTCCTGCGGCTTCTGCTTCGTAGAGTGCGTCATAAATTGGTAAAATGGCTCCGCCGGGATAACCGAAAATGTGCTTGACTCCGTGGCGTATTAAGCTGTCTATTAATGCAAAAGCGCCGGTGGCCCGTTTGAGAGTTACTTTAGTTTGTAGTTGCACTGGTTCTGGGTTCTCCTTTATTTTAGTAACTATTTATTTGTTGATAAAGCTCCTATTTTAATAATTATGATGATGAATCTAGGGGCTTGAGGGCAATCTTTAAACAAAACTTCATATTTTTGGCAATTAACAATTAACAATTGACAATTGACAAATTTATGCTTTTTTGAGTATGAATATGAGTAGGAAGCGATTTTCTGCGCGTCCCAAGGGGGGTGTATCGAATTTAACAAAACACCCCCCTTGGCGATGATAAGAAAAGATGGCATCCTAATTAACGGATAAACAATAGAGTTAAATGTAAGGAGCGAACGAACTTGAAAAAAGTAGAAGCTATTATACGGCCCTTTAAGCTAGACGAAGTAAAAATTGCCCTGGTAAATGCGGGCATTGTGGGCATGACGGTTTCTGAAGTCAGGGGTTTTGGACGTCAGAAAGGACAAACGGAACGCTATCGAGGCAGTGAATATACCGTGGAGTTTCTCCAGAAGCTCAAAATTGAGATTGTAGTGGAGGACAATCTCGTGGATACGGTGGTCGAGAAAATCACGGAAGCTTCCCGCACTGGGGAGATTGGCGATGGTAAGATTTTCATCTCTCCAGTGGAAGACATCATTCGGATCCGGACTGGAGAGAAGAATATGGAGGCTATTTAAGATTTTCGCTAATTGTTAATTGAAGACAGGCTAATGGCAATTAACAATTAGCAATTAGCAATTAGCAATTAGCCAGCAGTTTTTTTAATTGAGGTAATAAAGCTTGGAATGCTTTGCCGCGATGGGAGAGCGATCGCTTGGTTTCTGGGGGCATTTCGGCAAAGGTCATGTTTTGGTCTCGAACGTAAAAAATCGGGTCGTAACCAAAACCGCCACTGCCTCTGGGGGTATGGATAATTTCGCCTTGGCAGACTCCTTCGACTTCGAGGGCGATGCTGCAGTCGGGACGGGCCATGGCCAGGGCGCAGATAAACTGTGCTTTTCGATTGGTGGTATCTCCTAATTCTTGCAGGAGGCGATCGATGCGTTCTTTATCGGTGGGGGCGTAGCGGGCGGAATAGACTCCCGGCATACCGTTTAAGGCATCTGCTGCCAAACCGGAGTCGTCGGCGATCGCCCATTCTCCAGTAAATTTAGCGACTTCTCTGGCTTTGAGGCGAGCGTTTGCCATAAAAGTTTCTCCAGTTTCTTCTACTTCTAGTTCTTCTGGTTTGAGTTGCAATTTTAAATCAAAGTCGGCCAGATTTGCTTGCATTTCTTTAAGTTTGCCCGGGTTGCCAGTAGCTACTACTAGCAATTTAGGGCTTTTTATTTGGTTAGTCATCGGTTAATTGTTAGTTGTCAATTGTTAATTGTTAATTGGGAACTTGCTAATTGCTAATTGCGTTCTCGAATCATGGTTAGGATTAACAACTAGCAATTCCCAATTCCCCATTCTCAATTCCCCATTCCCAATTCCCCATCGACCCAAAAAGTATGACTAAGAGTATGAGAGCAATTTAGGGGCGATCGATGTAAAAATCCAAATAGAGAGCATCCAAAAAAAATAATATGCCAGAAATAAAAAAATCCATCGCTCAACACTATCACGAGCGGACCAAATACGATCCAGAAACCATAGCGGGGAAAAATCGACAGTTGGACTGGTCCCAACAGCCGGAACCGTTCAAGGAATACAAAATTGGGACAACTTTTAAGCTTAAACCTTATCTCAAACAAAACTCCCAAACCCAAGAAGAACCGGGAGAAGGTCAAAGGTTGTCCAAATTATTATTGTGCAGCTATGGCTTAACTGCAAAAATACAAACCATGATGGGGAATCATTATTTAAGAGCCGCCCCTTCTGCCGGTGGGCTGTATCCAGCAGAAGTCTATCTCATTTCTCGCGGCACCCCTTTTTTACCGGCGGGACTTTATAACTATCAGGCAAGGACTCATTCCTTGGTCCAATTTTGGGATAGTAGGGTTTGGCCTGCCTTGCAAGAAGCTTGTTTTTGGCATCCGGCCCTGGAAGCTACTAAATTAGCGATCGCCGTTACCGCAGTGTTCTTCCGTTCGGCCTGGCGGTATGAAGATCGAGCCTATCGACGGCTCTATTTAGACGCGGGGCATCTTTTGGGGAATATCGAACTGGCCTCGGCCATGAATAGTTATCGACCCCACCTCATCGGCGGTTTTCAGGACGAGGCTATGGACAGAATGCTGTATTTAGATTCCCAGCAAGAAGGAGCGATCGCTCTCATTGCCCTAGCTGACTTGCTAGACATGGAACAAAACCTGCCTCGGTGGCGAACTGCTTTACCTTCAGGGACCCAGACGGACTATCCAGAACTCGAAGATGGGGAACTTTTAGGATATTTGCATAATGCCAGCAAAATCGACTCGGACACTTCGGGGACGGGGGGTTGGAAATTAGTAGAAGAGAAGGGAATTATAGAAGATAAATATAATTTTCCCTTTTGTACTAAAGTAGCTACGGTTACTCCTTCGATTATGTGGGGCAAGGAACTCGAAGGTATGGAAAATACCATGCTCAAACGACGTTCTACTCGCGCTTATACTGGAGAACCTCTGACGTTAAGGGAGTTACTAGCGTTACTGGATTTTACTTACCAGCCGCATCACTATATCAACCAAGGTTTAGATAACTATCCAGATTATTTCTTACTAGATTTAATCGAGACTTTTATCGCCGCCTCCGGAGTGGATGGGTTGGAAGAAGGCTGCTATTATTACGCGCCATTAGCCCAGGAATTGCGACAAATACGGTTTAAAAATTTCCGCAAGGAACTGCACTATTTGTGTTTGGGGCAAAACTTGGGAAGGGATGCGGCGGCGGTACTATTCCACACGGCGGATCTCAATAAAGCGGTGGCCAAATATGGCGATCGCGCTTATCGCTACCTGCACATGGATGCGGGTCATCTGGGGCAGCGGTTGAATTTAGCCGCCATTCGTCTGAAATTGGGCGCAAGCGGTATCGGCGGTTTCTTTGACGATCGCGTTAACGATGTCTTGGGCATTCCCGCTTCGGAAGCAGTGGTTTATATCACTACTTTAGGGCGACCTCGTTAGGGACAAGCTGCAATTTATGGGAATGGGGAAGAGTTAATCGATAGTTTATTTTTTAAAGGGAGCATATTTACTAAAAAATTATGAACACAGTCTTAGTTGTAGATGACCAATTTACCCATCGAGAAATGATCTCTAACCTCCTTAAAGAGAGCGGGTTTAAAGTCATGGTTGCAAGCGACGGCGGGGAAGCTTTAGAACAAATAGAGGCCCATCCTCCAGATTTAGTGATTCTGGATATTGTCATGCCAAAAGTCAACGGTTACGAAGTTTGCAGGCGACTGAGAGCTAACCCGGTAAGTAAAGACGTACCGGTGATTTTATGTTCGATTAAAGCAGAAGAGTTCGATCGCTATTGGGGTATCAGACAAGGTGCCGATGCTTATGTTGCAAAACCGTTCAAACCCCAAGAACTGCTGGCAACAGTTAAAAAACTGTTGGTTAAGTAAGATTTAGGAGCGATCGCTCTGCTTCAAAAAGGCTCGTAAACCTATGAAGGAAGTTTTAAGAGCCGATTATCAAGCCTATTACAGACAAACTATCTCTCAAATACTTAGAGATAGCAATTATAAAGTCAGAACGGTCAAAGACGGCAGCGAAGCCTTAGAACAAATCAAGATTAATCCTCCAGATTTAATTATTGTGGAGCCTATCATGCCAAAACTAAACGGTTACGCTGTTTGTAGGGAGGTCAAGTCTAATCCAGCAACCAAAAACATACCAGCGATCGTGTGTTCGGCGATGTCGGAAGAGTTCGATCGCTTTTGGAGCATGAAACAAGGGGCCGATGCTTACATTGGCAAACCTTTCCAACCCCAAGAACTGCTGGAAACGGTCAAAAAACTCCTGACCGAGTAACAATTAACAATTATAAATGCTTCTACCTCACCCAGTTTTTGCCCGTCACGAAACCTTCCATCCTCGTTTCGGTTGGTTAAAAAAAGGTTTCGATGCCGCCACCAGGGAGCCAGAAATTTTTTCTCGCGACGATGCCCCGGTAGTATTGGGAGTTGGCAAAAACATGGTGCGTTCCATTCGTTACTGGTGTTCTGCTTTTAAAGTTCTCGCCGACGACAAACCTACAGACTTTGGCGAAAAACTACTCGGGGATAAGGGGTGGGATCCTTTTCTGGAAGCTCCCGCCTCCCTATGGTGGTTGCATTGGAAACTGCTAGAAGTTCCCTGCAATGCCACCGCCTGGTATTTTACTTTTTATCTATTTCGGCAAGTAGAATTTTCTAGCGGGGAGTTATTAGATGCTTTGGCAAAGTATGTCGAAACCGAGGAAATTCGCATTGCCGAGTCTTCTCTGAAGAAAGACATCTATTGCATTTTGCGAATGTATGCCGATGTCGATACTAATAAGAGAAGCTTAATCGAAGATTCGATAAATTGCCCTTTTGCGGAACTGGGCCTGATTGAATCTGGAGGTAAGAACAAACATTATAACTTTCGGGTAGGTAGCAAAAACAATCTCCCGCCAGAAATAGTTGCGGCTGCTTGTTTGGAATTTGCCGGCGGGGTGGGGGAACAGAAAACGATATCTATTTCTAAATTGTGTTATGAACTCGGCAGTCCGGGTTTGGCTTTCAAGCTTCCCGAAAGTGCCATTTGCGAAGCTATTGAGGCGGTGGGGCGTTCCTTCGATGGGGTGCGACTTTCCGAGTCTGGGGGTTTGGTGCAATTATCTTTTACCGAAGAGCGGGTACAATTAGCAGAAGCTATTTTAAACTCTTATTATAGTTGAGCGATCGCCCGGAGAGTAGTAAGTAGGTAGGCAAAAATATTTGGGGAATTATTGATAATTGTTAATTGTCTATTGTCTATTGTTAATATTTAAGAAATATTTACATAAAATTATTTCTTATTCCCCCGTAGAACGCGGCTACTGCCTGTTCCGTATGTAATTAATTTTGCGCAGGTACTTAATTGCTAGGAACGGATTTTTTTAACGACAACCCAAGCGATCGCCACCGCTACAAACAATAGTAAAGCACCGCTGAAAAAGGGCCAATCCCGTCCCAAGACAGAAAAGAGAAAACCGGCCCAAACCGAGCCAATAATCCTCGAAAAGACAAAAGCAGATTGTGCGGCACCCAGAGTAGTGCCAAGCTGGGTGGCAGGGGTTGACTGAGACAGAAGGCTATTGAGAGTAGGTCGATAAGTAGCATTGCCGACACCTATAAACATCGCAATTTCCGGCAATAATGGAGAAGAAGAAGGCAATTCTTGAAAATTTTAATCTAGTAGTTTATAATGAGCCGTGGGAGGTGATG
>CAZUCT010000123.1:0-20725 GCA_964619285.1 uncultured bacterium
AGCGCTTTAAAGCATTCTTAGCACTAAAGCGCTTTAAAGCATTCTTAGCACTAAAGCGCTTACTAAGTACCTGCGCAAAATTAATTAGACAGCGAACAGGCAATAGCCGCGTTCTACGGGGAAATTTTTATGTAAATATTTTTGCTTACCTACTTACCGCTTTAAAGCATTCTTAGCACTAAAGTGCTTACTACCGCTTTAAAGCATTCTTAGCACTAAAGTGCTTACTACAAACTGCCAATAAATTAAGGGCGAGAGAATTAATTCTCTCGCCCTTGTTAGTTAATACCCCCAAGGGAATTCGAATCCCTGTCGCCTCCGTGAAAGGGAGGTGTCCTAGGCCTCTAGACGATGGGGGCATGACTTATTTTGTTTTGTTGACGTTCTCCCCGGTCTAAAGACACGGGGATTCCAAATATCACTATTTAGACTTTCTCTTTCGTCGAGTCGGCTTACTTGCCTGAGTTTCCCCATTCAAGCAGAGACCAGTCTCTCCAGAGATGTTACTTTCCCTGCGCCCCAGGGTAGTTGATGTTACGATGTTATCCTAACACTAAAAGTTGAGAAATGACAACCTTTTTTACTTTTTTTTACGGGCGACTGAAGTCGCCGTTCGCTTTTCATCCACGCTCTAAAGAGACGTGGCTTTCAAGCTCTCGTCTTTATCTCGTAAACCAAACAACAAGCTGTTTGGCTTGTGGAAGCTTTTTTCAACTCCCACCTTTAATACTCTAGCGAAAGTACAAAGAACTGTCAAGGGGTTTTTCAAAATTTTTTTGAAAAATTTTCGAGAACTAATTTGGCCTTTTTTTGGCCCTAAAAACGGGCCATTTCATCAAGGCCATATAGTTTAAGAACTAGAATTGGCCTTCAACAGTTCTTCAGCAGAGACGCCATCTGCTTGAAAGCCAAAATACCAAAGACTAGCAGCAGCCTCGGCTCTAGTTACGGGGAATTTAGGATGAAACAAAGAAGTGTAACCATAAACCCGTCGAATATTAGAAAAATCGCCATTACTAAAATCGAGCATCACGGCCCCTAAAGCATCGGCATCAATTTTAGAAGCATCTCTAAACCCCCAAGCCTCGTTGACATTTTCCACAGTAGTTTTCGGAAAAGGCTCGCGAGTATCCAAATGGACCTTCCAGAGAGCCATCTGCTGGCGAGTTAAAGGTTCGTCCGGGCCAAAATTAATGTTATTAGTATCTCCAGAAAGAGGACTAGGAATCACCCCGGCCTCTGCCAGTCCTTGAATATAGGGAAAATCCGGGTCCGTACTCGGGACATCTTTAAAAGCAGGTTCGTCAGTCCGCGCGGCTGGATGAACGAACTTACCCGGTTCTTTTGGGTGCATCCGATTATTAGCATGGACCAACCAACGAGCAAAATCGCGACGGGAAACGTGCTGATTGGGATTCTGCAAAGACTGGGTGGCTGCTTGGCCAGTCTCTTTCTCTGACGGCTTCAAAACCCCCAGCTTGGACACGTCTTCCACATAAGGGCGCAATCCCTCGGGAAGTTCTTGAGGTTCTTTGCCTAGTTCTAATGCATCTGGGGGAATAGTCGCTGTTGGGGATGGCTGGGGGGTGGGAGAAACCTCGGCAGTTGGCTCGCCCTGGCCGGGTGAAGCTTCGGCAGTTGGCTCGCCCTGGCCGGGGGAAGCTTCAGCAGTTGGCTCGGTATCTGTGCCTGTATCTGTAGAAGAAGGCGAAGTAGAAGAAGGCAAAGTAGAAGAAGGCAAAATGGCAGCGGGGCTAGGTTCGGTTGGCGTCCCGTTGGGCGACTCCTCTGGGGATTGGTTGGGATTTTCGGAACCTGGCCCTTCTTGGCCAGAGGTTTGATTATCCTGAAGCTGGGGGTCTGGGGCTAAAGATTGCTCCATTTGTTGGCCTATAGGACTCCCGGCACAAGCGCTTAAGGAAGCTAACAGGGCAATAGTTAAGCTTGCGAATACAGTAGGTCTTTTGAGGAACACGGTAACTGACAGAGTATCGGTATTTTTTAGAATAGCACGGCTAGAACTGGACGGAGGGCGAGAGCGCCATTGGCTCCGGTCAAGATAGGGCAAGAGCGCCATTGATGAGGTCTTGAAGGATTAAAATTCGGCAGTATCGGTCCATAGCTTCCACTCCCGCATTCCCCAGAAAACTAGATGGGGAGCATCAATTATGTTGGGGGCTAAGTGGGGCCAGATTTCTTGTAAATAGAGGAGTAGTAAGGAGCGATCGCCCCCGGTAATAGCGATCTTACTGTGGGGAAACTGCTGTTGCCAAGCCTCGATAAAGTCTCGAATACCTGCCAAAATCGTATAAATCGTCCCGCTATAAATGGCCTCTGGGGTATTTCTGGCCCAACGTTGGGGCAATTTGGGAGGAAGTTCGAGGGGCGGCAGGGCGGCGGTGTTTTCTGCCAGAGAGGATAGTTGCAATTTTAAACCCGGCAAAATGGCCCCACCGACTAAAGTTCCATCGAGATCTGCGCCGGTAAATGTTAAGGCGGTGCCGGCATCGATCGCTAATATTGGCCAACCCAAGACCCTACCGCCACCGAAGACTGCTAAAGCGCGATCTATCCCTAAAGTGGGATAGAGTCCTTGAAGTGGCAACTTGTCTGGGGTAATTATCCGAAGGTCGGGGTAATTTTGCCAAAGTGCAGTTTCCTGGGGAACTACCGATGCGAGAACTAGGGGCAAGGGGGGCTCTTCCGGGGTGGCCGGTTGGTTTTGGTTGCGATCGCTATCCCAAGTTTGCTTAAGAATTGCACCATCAAATAAGGCCCAATGCCGGCGGCTATTTCCGATGGCCAAACCCAGCCAGACTTGCTTTCCAGAGACCATCAACTTTTTTCTTTGAGTAATCGATTATAAACTATAGTGTAGTTGTCAAACTTTCAATTTTGACCTACAGCTATTAAGGAGATAAGTAAAAATGCTAGATAGCGACAAATCAAAAGAACAATTAATTGAAGAATTAGCATCCTTGCGGCAAGAAGTTGCCCAACTTCAAAGCACAAAAAGAGCTTTTGAGATTCAACAACAGCTAACTAAAAGCTTGCTGACTTTGGAGCGAACTGCCAAGGGAATTCTCATGCTCAAATCTACTTTAATTGAAATAGTAAAAATGTCTAGCGAACTCACCGAAGCGGAGGAAAGTAGCATTTTTCTCTTAGATGGGGAGGGCAACGTTACCGACAGTATTTTAGCCAGGGGTGCTACTGTCAAAGAAAAGAAGCAAGTTTTAATCGAAAGCGTTTTGGATCGCGGTCTGGCGGGTTGGGTATTTCGGGAGAGAAAAATGGGGCTAATAACCGATACAATAAAAGACGATCGCTGGTTAACTTTACCCGGTCAACCTTATAAGGTTCGTTCCGTTCTTTGCGTGCCAATTTTAAAGGGTAAAACGTTGCTGGCACTTCTTACTCTAATGCACTCCGAACCAGAACATTTTACTGGGGAAAAATACCTGTTAATGGAAAATATTTCCACTCATCTAGCTTTGCTCGTCGACCACGTTCTTCTCTACAGTGGAGAGGAAGGTCGCGAAGAAAAACCAGAGCCAAAATTATTAGAAGAAAATAGCGCTGAAGAACTTAAAGATAACTCTTTTGAGGTAGGCATTTTTGTTATTGACGAAGACCAAAACTTTTTGTACGCTAACCGAAGGCTTGCAGAAATTTTTGGCTACGAGTTTGGGGAGCTGGTTTCTTTAGAGTCAATCTCTTCTTTAGTAGTTACAGGCCAACATGAATTTTTTATCGAACGGGTAAATGAATGTTTCGATTTGCAGAGAAGAAATCTTTCGGGTATCTTCCCAGGGCAAGGCAAGGATGGCAGAACTTTAAAGATCGAAATTTACGGAAACAGAACTAAGTTTTACAACCAAACTGTTATTATTGGTGTGGTTAAACCCGCTAATTACCATTAATGGCAAACTCAGATATTCGGGTAAAGTGCATCTCTATAAGTTGGAGAATAGGAAAATAAAATAGTGTTTTTAGGGCAGTCCTACTCCCAAACCAGAGCTGTAAATAGCAACGGCCCTTTCTTCGGTATTAAAAACTACTATTACTCCGGTTCCGTCGGGGTTCATCCACTTATAAGCAGCTTTAAGAGTTTCGATCGCCTGTTGATTGTCCCGTTCTAATTCTTCTCGACTCCTCAAACCTAATTGAAAAAGAGTAGAATTTACCGCTAGGTCATCTGCTGCCATTGACTCTTGAAGGGCTTCTAAATTAAAATTACCATCTATTTCGCCTTGGCTGCCCATAATATTGCTAATTTCTTGATAGGTCATGCCGATTTTTAGGCCATCGTAAAGTTGCTTGGTGATGGGATTATTTGGTCGCTTCCAAGAGGTATCGCCAAAGTCGGTGGCATTCAAATTATAACTGCGGATGGAAACTACGCGATCGCTCCTATCGAAGACAATACTCAATCCAGTTCCATCGGGATTTATCCAATTATAAGTATTATTAGAACCCCCATTATTTTCTGAAATTATCGTTCCTCCGTTGCCGATAATTTGTACTACTTCTTGGTAAGTCATGCCTGCTTTTATTCTTTCAAAATGGGAGAGAGTCGCGATGGGAGATTGAGAATTATTACCGAAATTAGTGCCTCCCAAATTATTAGAATAATAGCGCACTAAACTGTTGCTAAAATCAAAGATGGCTACGATGTCGGAACCATCGTTATTTCTCCAGCGATAAGCTGCTTTTAAAATATCGGGATTAGTAGCGATCGCCTCTGGATAAAGTTCCCCCTCCCTACCCATTATTTTCTTAACTTCCCGATATTTCATGCCTATTTGCAGTTGATTATATTCGACAACAGTCACCCTGTCGCCCGCAAAAACAGGACAAATATTTATCGGCAAAACTAAAAGAAAACTGGCAACAATTCCACTAACAAAAATTCGTTTCATAATTCCTCTTAAGCAATTAGGACTTGCGTAGTAATAAGGTACCGACTTGTTGGGTTGCGTTTCACGGAGCCCGACCTACGATTTTCCTTCATCTGGTAGTTTATTTTTGCGCGACTACTTAACAATTAACGATGCTCCATCAAAATCTCAAATTGTTCTTCATTAATTCTACCAGCTTCGTGCAAAGTTTTAGCAATTTGGGAGAGAGTTAAAACTGCATAACTTTGATAACCGTTAGCTTTTAATTTATCTTTAACTCCTCGTTCGTGGTCGAGAAAAACGACAATATCTTCGACGTTTAAGCCGACGGATTTTAATTGATCTGCCCCCTTCATCACGCTGCCGCCGCTAATCATAATATCATCGACGACGACTATTTTTTCTCCTGGGTTAAAGTGCCCTTCAATTAAGCGACCGGTGCCGTAACTTTTTACTTCTTTACGAGGGAATATCATGGGGCGTTCCATGCGTAGAGATAAACCGGTTGCGGTGGGGAGGGAACCGTAGGGAATGCCGGCGATGCGATCGAACTCTAAATCTTTAAGAATCTCGGCATAAGCGCTAACTATTTTATGGAATATTTGCGGGATAGAAATAATCTGCCGCAGGTCTATATAATAAGGTAAAGTTGCGCCGGAAGCCTGAACGCGATCGCCAAAAATAAGACAACCGATGTCGTAAATTTGAAGGATTAATTCTCGATGGGGTTCGGGATTTAAGAAACAAACATCGGGCACCCACAGCTCGCAAGTTGGGTTTCCTTCTAATACCATTAACCGCTGTTTGTTGATGGTATCTCTTAATTTTTTAATTGCCTCTTCTGGGTTTTCTTCTGCTAATAAATTGGGAGGCATTGGCAATAATAATCCTTCCCCACCTTTATTTAAACCCGCTGCTAATGTTTGGGTTAGTTCTTCCCAATTAGCAATATCGTTTTCTTCGGCGATATCTCCTTGAATTAGAATCAATCTTTCTGGGGCAACTTTTCTAATTCTGGCTAACATATCTGCCATGATTCCTACTTCTAAACCGAGTTGAGCGGGAGTGCCCCAACTTTGCGCTGCTTCGACTAATTTTAAGTATAAAGGTTGGTTTTCGTGGGGGTGTTCTTGGAGAATTGTTGCCGAGGGATTGGCGGTGGCGCATAAGACAAATACGGCTTTATCTGGATACATTAAAAAGGGCGCTACGAGGTCTTGACCTGTGTAGGGAGTAACGGTCACGGCGTCAACTTGCCATTGTTCAAAAATTGTCCTGGCAAATACGGTACTCGTGTTTAAATCTCCGTGTTTGGTATCGAGGATTATGGGAATGTTTGAAGGGATGTTTTTAATGGTTTCTTGAAGTAGTTCTATTCCTGGGGCACCCAAGGATTGATAATAGCCGAGAGTTAGTTTATAAGCGCAGACGAAATCTGCGGTTTTTTCGATGACATATTTTAAGCATTCCGACCAATTTTTAATGAGGGTTTGATTGTCGGTTTCGGCGGGCAGGTTGAAGGAAGAAAGGGTTGTTTCTGGGAGGCTTTCTGGGTCTGGGTCTAGTTCAAAGTAAAGTAAGCTTTGATGGCGGTCTATTGTTGCGGTTAGTTTGTCGAAAAAGTTCATAGTTAGGTAATGGGTAATGGGTAATGGGGAACAGGCAAGATGCCTGTTCTACGGGGAATGGGTAATGGCGGGGGTTTTTTTTATTAGAGCATAGTTTGGGGTTGGCGGGTTGGACACTCTGGGACTTCTCGATTGCCAGAGGCTCTCATGGGCCATCTATATCTTGGCCCTGGTTCTATTGGGCCAACAATTCTAATGGGCCATCTAATTTCGCGGGCATTGTTTGTGGAGTTGGTGGAGAAGAGCGATCGCCATTTTTCGTGGAGCCAGTATTCAGCGCGGCTAAGTATCTTTGGTATAATAAAAACCTAGTTTACGCTTGGAGGGAATCTTTTGCAAGGGACTGCTATAATAGGGATGTCAAAGCTCTTGAGGAACAAATATGTTATCGCTTGTCAGAGAGGATAAAATTACAGAAGTTAGGTTCGAGTTACAGTTGAAACTGTTGTTGCTAGAGGAGTACGTTGATGAATTGGATGCTATTATCAACGGACCTGCTGCTTTCGGTCATCAAATTTTACATTTGTCCGATCGGGATGGGGAATTTTTCCAAGATGTTATGGATAAACCTCCAAAACCTAATGAGAGTTTAATTGAATTATTTAAAGAGTTTGGTAGTTCAAAAAAGGATAAAAACTCGCGAACTGGAGTGTAAGTTCAATAAATGCTATTGGCCGCAGTGCAAGCAGTATCAAAAAAGAGCCTTTTAACTCAGGGAAAACCGAGTTGGATAGGTATCTAAAACAGTACGCAAAGAAAAATGATGAAAGAGGAATTGCTAGAACTTTTGTAGCCTTTGCTTTTGAGGAAAGTCAAGCGATCGCTGGTTATTACTCGTGCTGTGCGAGTGCAATTGATAGTGACAGTTTACCATCTCAAATTCAGTCAAGATTACCCAGATATCCTACTCCTGCTATTTTGATTGGAAAACTCGCGGTAGATCGAGCTATGCAGGGTAGAGGATTAGGAAAGTTTTTGTTATTTCATGGCTTTGAAAATGCAATTGATGTCTCTCAAAAATTGGGAGTTTACGCTGTTAGGGTTGATGCAGTAGATGAAGAAGCGAAAAGGTTTTATCAAAAGTACGGCTTTATGGAATTAGAGGATGCTCCTCTGTCGCTTTTTATTTGTATTGAGACAATTAAACAAGCTTGGAATCTAAATTATTAGTAAATACCGGGCCATGGTTGAAGCGATCGCCACTGTTACTCCAGAAACCTAAAAAACCCAGAAACGATGATGTTTGAAGGGGGCGATCGCCAGCTTTTTGCTGTTAAAGAGTTATTGGGAGGCGGCGTTAGTGTTGGGTCCAGAAGTAGGGGCAATACTGATGAGAATGAGGAGGAAATTGAGGTGTTAGAATTAGCGGAGGATTTGTTGGATAAATTGGGAGAAATTTTAGATGGTTCTGGAGGTAAATAGATTGATGGAAAGAGAAACAAAAACAAATAATGTTAATTTGGATAGATTAGACATGATATCCGACCCACTCGAAGCTGCAAGACAAATGCACCAAGATTGGCTGAATTATGGAATTGGTTTTGTTCGTCTTTATGTAGAGGATATTGATGGTAATTGGTTGGAAAATTGGGATGAGGATGATTTAGAAAATAAAGATTATGGTTGAGACAAAGGCACATTTCAATCAAGAGAAATTAGAAGCATTTGTTCAACTGTTAGAATCATCCCGGCAGTTACAGCAGGATATATTGACTCGCGGGTTAGATGCGGCATACCTTTATGTCGATGATGTCGAGGGAGATTGGTTGGAAAATTGGGATGAGGATGAGGAGGATTTAAAAAATGAAACAGATGGCAATTTTGCGGGAGAAAAATTTGAAAAAACGACTTTGGATTTTCTCAATAGTGACGACCCAGTGGTGGTGAAAGTACGGGATAAGTTAAAAGAAAAATCTCTGGTTGAAATTGCGGCAGAGTTGGAAAAGTGTTTGATGTTGCCTGAAGAGGGCGATGACAGGCTTTTTGCTGTTCAAAAGTTATTGGTAAGCAGCGTTAGTGCTGGGTCCAAAACTCGGGGTAATAATGATGAGGATGAGGATGAAATTGAAATGTTAGAGTTAGCTGAGGATTTGTTGGAGAAGTTAGTCGAGTTTTTAAAAAGAGGGAACGATCGCCATGAATAATCAAGAAAATTCCGATAGTTTTAAAACGGGCGATCGCCCTGTCGAATCTCCCAAAAATGAAGTAGTGTATGCCGATTTTTCGGAAATGGCGATCGATACCGAATATCAAAGAGAGGCTTCTCAAAAATACCAAGTTTTTTTAGGTGATTTATTACGGGTCGATGGAAATAAGGAAGTATGGGACGATTTTCTAAAAAACAACTTAGATAAACTTGATGATGATTTGGCTAAGATGCTATTGAGTTTGGATACAGTTAGTTTAAATAAGTGTAACCCAGAGTTTGCTCTAGGAATAGCTGGAAGAATTGGCAGCTTTAGTAGCATAATTAAAGACTTTCAATTAGGCAGCAGAGAAAGTAATTTAGAAATAGCAATAGCTGGTTATCAGGTAATTTTAAAAATTTTTACAAAAGAAGCTTTTCTTGAAACGTGGGCAAATACGCAAAACAACTTGGGGAATGTTTACTTTTATAGAATTAGAGGTGATATTTCTGAAAACTTAGAACTGTCAATTGAAGCTTACGAATTAGCATTAGAAGTCTATGAACCGGAAACGGTTGTTTGGGCTGGAGCTTGTAAGGGTTTGGGAAATGCTTATCAACAAAAAATTAAAGGGGATCCCAGTACAAATTTCGACGAATTGGGCGATCGCCTCCAACTCAACGACCTTATCGCCCGACATCTCCACGGCATCGAAGAACTGATAATCGTTCCCCACCTGTTGCTGCATCTAATTCCTTTTGGGGCGATCGCCCTTTCCGACTCCTATCTGGGAGATAAATTCCTCATTCGCTACGCCCCCAGTTGCCAAATATTAGAATTTTGTCACCAACGAGGCGAAGTGGATGTGGAAACTTTCCAATACGGCACCGTCGAAGATGCCGAAGACAACTTGCCTTGTGCCGCTTGGGAGGGCGATCGCCTTGCCGAACTGTTGGGCATCCCCGAAACCAACCGCCTGCGAGGCCAAACTCAAGCAACCTGCCACAACTACCGCCAGCTAGCAGAAAAAGTCCAAGTCCTCCACTCCTGCCACCACGCCGAATCTCGCTTGGAAAACCCTTTGGAGTCGGTACTGAAATTGGGCGATGGTAATATTACCTTGGGGCAATTGATGAGCCCGGGGTGGCGCTTGCCCCATCTGTCGGATGTATTTCTTTCCTGCTGCGAGACGGGTTTGGGGATGCCGCCCCTGACGGACGATATTCTCACTCTGGCAGCGGGGTTTTTGTGTGCCGGTGCCAGAAGCGTCGTTAATACTTTGTGGGGGGTTGACGATTTGGCGGCGGCGTTGGTTTGTACCTTTTACTATCGGCGGCGACTGCAGGGAGAAAGTCGCCCCCAGGCTTTGTGGGGGGCACAGATGGAGTTGTGTAATTTTAGTCAAAGTGATTTTGCAGAACTATCTCGGCAGGTGGAAGCGAAACGAAAGGAAGCGAGAAGTCGGCGAGAGCTATATCGGGAAAGACCGGCGGAGTATGAGGAGTGCGATCGCGAATATAAAAAATACCTCCGCATTACCAACCAGCTTTCAAAAACCCCACATTCCTCAAACCAACCTTTCTCCCACCGACAATATTGGGCCGCTTTTACTTCTCAGGGTTTATCCTAACAAGTTCGTAGTAATCGCTTTAGCGATTGGCCTTTTTTATCGCTAAAGCGATTACTACGAACAGTCTATAATTTCCCCCATCAAAACGATAGTTTCTGCCAACACTGTTACTCCAGAAACCCGGCGCAAGCAGGAATTAGGGACTTGTAATTTAATAAGATACCGATGTTGGGTTCCGTTTCACTTCACCCAACCTACAAGAGACTGGTAGTTTATTTTTGCACAAGTCCCTTACCGGGTTTCACAGGCCGGTTGCGCGTCTTACGAGACTACATTAATCGTCGAAGTGCTTGATAATTGCATCGGCAAACTCAGAACACTTTAACGGTTCCGCTTTGGGCTCCATCAAACGAGCTAAATCGTAAGTTACCTCGCGGTTAGAAATAGCGGCACCAATACCCTTTTTAATTAAATCCGCCGCTTCTTGCCAACCCATATACTCTAACATCATCACCCCAGACAAAATCAAAGAACCCGGATTAACCCGATCCAAACCGGCGTGTTTCGGTGCGGTGCCGTGGGTGGCTTCAAAAATCGCACAAGTATCGCCAATATTCGCTCCCGGTCCCATGCCCAAACCGCCGACGATGGCCGCTGCAGCATCGGATAAATAATCCCCGTTTAAATTCATCGTTGCCAAAATCGAATATTCCCCGGGGCGGGTTTGAATTTGTTGGAAAATACTGTCGGCAATGCGATCGTTGACCATAATTTTATCTTTCCACTTGCCGCTGCCGTGGGTATCCCAAATCGCCGCTAACACCGACTCTACTTCCGCACAAACTTCTGCTTGTTTTTCAGGAGTTAAAGAGTCGTAACCGGGGTCAACTTGGCGGGCGTTGTCTTCGCTGGAAAGATCCGGTTTAGCTTCCTTATTGCCGAGGATCCAGGATTCCCGTTCGGTGACGCACCGATCGCGAAACTCGGTAGTTGCCAGTTCGTAACCCCAATCCCGGAAAGCGCCCTCGGTATATTTCATAATATTGCCCTTATGTACCAAAGTCACCATTTGCTTTTCCTTGGGTAAAGTTAAGGCTTTTTCGATCGCCCGCCGAACCAAACGTTGAGAACCGGTTTTGCCGATCGGTTTGATACCGATACCCGAGTCGAGGCGAATTTGTTTTGTGCCGTGTTCGGGAGTGGCAGGGATCATCTCTTTGTTCAAGATATCGATTAACTTGTTACAAATATCAGTACCTTCGCGCCATTCAATTCCCAAATAGATATCTTCGGTATTTTCCCGATAAATAATGATGTCGAGAGCCTCTGGATTTTTGTGGGGCGAGGGAGTACCCGGATAAAATTTGCAAGGACGAACGCAGGCATAGAGGTCGTTAATTTGCCGGAGGGCGACGTTAAGCGAGCGGATGCCGCCGCCGATGGGAGTAGTTAGGGGGCCCTTGATAGCGATGCCGTATTCTTTGATGGCGTTGAGGCTGTCTTCGGGCATATATTGAAAAGTGCCGTATTTATCGCAAGCTTCGTCGCCGACGTAAATCTTGAACCAGTTAATTTCCCGCTTGCCGCCGTAAGCTTTCGCCACCGCCGCATCGAATACCTTTTGAGAGGCAGGCCAGAGATCCACGCCGGTACCGTCGCCTCGGATGAAGGGAAGAATCGGATCGTCGGGAACGATGGGTTTGCCGTCTTTGAAAGTTACTTTGGAACCGATGGTTGGCGGGGTTATTTTTTCGTACATATTTACTTTGTCCTTTTGTTTTGGTTTCCGCTTTATTATGGGGCAGATTTTTCTGGGGGAGGAAAAAAATTATAAAATTTTTAGATTTTTGGTGGAGGTTTTTTTAGGTAAAACTTTACATTATTATTTAAAAGAAGAACTTTCGGTTAATTATGTAATCTTTTTTTAAGATTTTGGGGGAGCATCCCATATTTGTAAAAATATTTTTTCTCAAATCTCGAACCTCCAACATCTCTGACCTCTGACCTCTGACCTAAAGCATTAAATTGGGAGCATCCCATATTTGCAAAAATAGAAAATGGCTAATCGCTAATCGCTAATCGCTAATCGCTAATTGCGTTCTAGAGCCAGGTCAGCTCGCAAGAACGCAATTAGCAAGCTCGCAAAAAGTGTTGAATTGTAGGTTTTCCTCTTGCATTGAGATACACCCATTAAATTTTTGGCTTTATTCAAAATTGGGATGCACCCGATTTTGGGGTCGTTGAGGGGCGATCGCCTTTCTCTTCATATCTGAAAAAGCGATAAAATCTAAGCGTCTATTCTTTAATTGACTGCTGGTTTAACAAGATGAGAAGAGTTAAACTATTTATTGCTACCTCCCTCGATAGCTTTATTGCGACAACCGGCGGTAGAGTTGATTGGTTGTTTGGCGATCGCGAAAGCTACCAACTATCCCCAAATTTCTCGGCGGTGGTGTTTTTCCCAAGAGCGATTTCGGAAAAATAGACCTATATCTGCACCTACCATGATTGAGTTGAAAATATAGAGGTAGATAACGCCGTCCGGGTTGTAAAATACTTTGTGGAGGATGCCGCACAAATACCCCGTAAAAATAACCAACAGAAACAAAATGCTTTTTCCCCTCGTAGTTCGCGATCGCCACGATTTTGTTAGAGATAAAGGCCATGCAAAACCAAAACAAAGGAGCATGATAACTTCAAAAATACTCATTGACTTTTCCTGATTACTACCATAATTGCGGCAGCCAGAGGTTGCCGCTAAGTCTATTAGAAATGACTGACTCAATTTACTTACAGAGTATTTTTACCTAAATTCCAGCAAAGCACCTTTTTCTTAATAAATTCTTAACTATAGCAATCCTGTGCGTCCAAAATGGGGAGCGCGGGCAGCTTCCCACTCTACCCACACTCCCCTAACAAGAACGCAATTAGCAATTAAGTATTGACAATAAACAATAGACAATTAACAAAAAGCTTTTGGTTCCCGACAGCAGGCCCTATTTAATAGGTCCAATTTCTGCCAAATCCAAAATTTGCGGAATCAAATCTTCCCGCTTCACCGCCATCAAATGTACCCCGTGACAAATCCCTTGGGCAATCTTCACTTGTTCGGCTGCAATTTTCATTCCTTCTTTTAAAGGTTTCTCCGCATTTGCCAAACGATTTATAATCCCATCGGGAATATTTACCCCCGGAACATACTTATTAATAAAAGCTGCATTTTTCGCCGACTTCAACAGAAATATTCCCGCTAAAATCGGTTTGTTTGCATCCACGCCAACTTCGTTCGTAAACTTTTCCAACTTGTCAAAATCGGTAATTAATTGACTTTGGAAAAATTGCGCCCCAGCTAATAACTTTCTCTCAAATCTTTTCTTCAATCCCGACCAACTGGGAGACTGCGGATCTACCGCCGCCCCGGGAAATAAATCCGTGCCTCCGTCGGGTAAATTTTTCCCGTTCCAATCTACCCCGTGATTCAATTTATCAATAGCTTGTAACAAACGAATTGACTCGAAATCGAACACGCTTTTCGCATCTTTATGGTCTCCCGCTTTAACTGGGTCTCCCGTCAATGCTAAGATATTTTCTATGCCTAAAGCTGCCGCCCCCAACAGGTCCGCTTGGAGTCCGATACGGTTGCGATCGCGACAAGCTACTTGATAAATCGGCTCTATTCCATTATTTTTTAAAATCACTGATGCTGCCAAAGAAGACATCCCCAAAACTGCCCGACTGCCATCGGTAATATTAACAGCATGAACTCGTCCTTTGAGACTTTCTGCCATTTCTAACATATGGGTTATCTTTGCACCTTTTGGTGGCGCTACTTCGGCAGTAATTAAAAACTCGCTATTTTTGATTGCAGTTCGGAATCGATTCATTTTATTTTTCTTAGTAGTTTTAGCTTAATTGATAATCGCAGATGCTTTTTTCGTAATTTTTGCGGTAGCCCAGAAACCCGGTTTTTTCCAAAGATTTAGTAGCCCAGAAACCCGGTTTTTTCCAAAGATTTAGTAGCCCAGAAACCCGGTTTTTTCAAAAAACCTGGTTTCTTAACTTACTACCCTGCCCCTCCTAAAAGACGAGAATCGAGCAGTATTTGTTGCCCAGAAATTACAGAGGTTTGGAATAACCCAAAGCAGATTTAACTTTAGCCAGAGTTTCGTTAGCGATCGCCCCCGCTTTTTCCCTACCTTCTCGCAAAACCGACTCCAAATAACCCTGCTCATTTCTAACAGCTTTATATTTTTCTTGAATGGGTTGTAAAGCGGAAATAACCGTCTCCGTCAGCAACAGTTTAAACTGCCCCCAACCCAGATCTGCACACTCAGCAACAACCTCCTCTTTTGTCTTTCCAGAAAGCAGCATATAAAGACCCAACAAATTATTGCATTCCGGTCTTTCCGGGTCGTCAAAAGTTAAACCGCGTACCGAGTCCGTCTTGCAACGTTTGATTTTTTTTGTTATTGCCTCTGGCGGGTCTAACAAATTAATTCTGCTCAATTCCGAAGGGTCGGACTTAGACATTTTATTAGTACCATCCGTCAGACTCATCACCCTCGCCCCTTCCCGTCTAATTAAAGGTTCTGGTAATTTTAAAATCGTTTTTTCTCTGCCGAATAAATGATTGAACCTAACCGCAATATCCCTAGTCAATTCCAGATGTTGTTTTTGGTCTTCTCCCACCGGCACTTTATCCGCATCGTAAAGCAAAATATCCGCCGCCATTAACACTGGATAATCTAATAAACCGGTGCCGACATTTTCTCCTTGCTTGACCGCTTTTTCTTTAAATTGAATCATATCCGTCAGCCAATTTAGAGGCGTAATACAATTTAACAGCCAAGTCAATTCGCTGTGGGCCGGAATATGGGATTGGACGAAGATGGTAGAATGCTCTAAATCTATGCCGCAAGCCAGATAGAGGGCGGCTATGGTGTAGGTGTCCGCCGCTAAAGTGGCCGGGTTGTGGGGCACTGTAATGGCGTGGAGATCCACCACGCAAAAATAGTTGTCGTATTCTGCTTGGCCATCGACCCAATTACGAATGGCCCCGAGATAATTGCCCAGGTGGAGGTTGCCCGTGGGTTGAACTCCAGAGAGGATACGTTTTTTGCTCATTAGTTCGATCTTAAAACTCAACTTAATTTTCTATTGTGCCACGTTATCGGGATGAAAAGTTGAATAACGGTACATTTTGGGGTTTAATAAAGATGGCGAGCCTCCATCTCAATTATGCAAATTTACCCTTTCATACTCATGGCGAGTACTCTTACTCCCCAAGTCAATTGTTAATTGTTAATTGTTAATTGTTAAGCGATGAAGCCAAAAATTACGACGACAACCGCCTGGAAACAAGCCGAAATGTTAATGCAGCCTTCTCTAATTAGACTGTTAGATAATCTCGCCAAAACTTTAGAAAATTCGGCGTGGAACGGTATTTACAAAGAAGTGCAAACTCCTATTCCAGGATACAGATTGGATTTAGAATATAAAGACCAAAAAGTAAGCGTTAACATCTGGGAACTCTGCTATCAAATCTGCTTTAGCAATTATCGCCAAACCCACGCTGAAGAAGAAGTAGTAGAAGTAGAAATAGATACCAGTTTAATCGATAAAAATGGAGAAGCAGACTGGGACCGCTTAGAAGATAAAACTCGTCAAGTTGTCGAAAACTTATTTGCAGAATTGCCAAAAGTATGATAATTGTTAATTGTCAATTGTCAATTGTCAATTGTTTATTGTTAATATTTAATTGTTAATTGTCAATTGTTAATTGTTAGTTACCTATTACCTAAATTATGATGCAAGAATTACGCGAATTTCAAACAACCAACGGTGCAATTTTTGAAGATGAAACTATTATTAGTTTCGGTAAGGATGCCGCCGCGATGGAGGCAGTAAAAACTGGCGTTGCTTTGTGCGATCGCTCCCATTGGGGACTCCTACAGTTCTCCGACGAGGAACGCCTTAAATTCCTACACAACCAAAGCACCAATAACATCGAATCTCTCAAACCGGGGCAAGGCTGCGATACCGTTTTTGTCAATTCTACCGCCCGCACTCTCGACTTAGCCACGGTTTACATCGCCGAAAATGTGGCTTTAGTATTAGTCTCTCCCAACCGCCGCCAACAATTATTAGAATGGTTAGACCGCTATATTTTCCCTTTCGATAAAGTTGCCTTAAAAGACATCAGTAGCGACTATGCCATCTTTAGTTTAGTGGGACCGGAATCTCATAAATTGCTAGAAAAATTAGGCGAAACCGCATTAGCAAGCGAACCCCACGCCACCCACAAATTAATTAATCTGGCAGATTTCGAAGTTCGCCTCGCCGCCGGCAGCGGTTTGGCAACTGGGGGATATACGTTAATAGTTCCAGAGACGGATGCGGTTAAAGTTTGGCAAAAACTGATAGAGATGGGGGCGGTGGCGATGGGCGATCGCCTCTGGCAGAAGTTAAGAATAGAACAAGGTCGCCCCGCCTGTGACAGCGAACTAACGGAAGATTACAACCCCCTCGAAGCGGGTTTGTGGCAAACCATCTCTTTCGAGAAAGGTTGTTACATCGGTCAAGAAACCATCGCCAGGTTAAACACTTATAAAGGAGTAAAACAACAGCTCTGGGGCATTCGTCTTAGCGGGAATGCGGAACCGGGGGCGGTATTAACGGTAGGGGAAGATAAAGTCGGCAAACTTACCAGTTGTATCGAAAGCGACGGCGGTTATTTTGGTTTGGGTTACGTTCGGGTAAAGGCCGGTGGCGTCGGTTTAAAAGTGCGGGTTGGAGATGTAGAAGGAGAAGTTGTTGAGGTGCCGTTTTTGAGTCGGGGGTATTTATAGCATTCCTATTTGAGTAGCGTCCAAAAATTGATTGCTTTTAGGCAAGAGGCAAAAGGCAAAAGGCAAGAGGCAAAAGGCAATAGTAGGGAATAGGAAAAAGGGAACTTTTTGTTACTAGAGAGCAGGTTTTGTGTGGAACCTCAGAAACCCGGTTTTTTGGAAAAACCGGGTTTCTTGACCTGTGTAACTCCCCTCATCTTCCACTCTGGAATAACTCAAGTAAAATTAGCTACCTCGACGCTACGTTTGACAGCTAATTTATGGCGATCGCTCTGAATTAGATCTATTTGATGGAGGGTTTCTGCCGTTAAATAACTCGATCCGCAATGAGGGCAATTTACCACTGGGATATTTTCTATTACTAGCAAATCTCGACCTTTGCCATAAGTTCTAGCAACGTGACGAATTCGCGTTCCTTCCGTTCCACAAACATCGCATATCCTCAAAAGCTCTGCTTTCATCAATCCCGTTCCCCATTTACAAGAAGAAGCAAGACAGACTTTCGCCTAACTTGCCTCGTTTTCTTTCTACTCAATTGGAGCATCTCATATTTGCAAATAAAATAAGGCACGCAATTAACAATTGACGATTGACAATTGACAAAAATCGTTTTTGGTTTTTACTTGCATTGAGATGCACCCCTATTAAATCTCCTCTGGCGACAGCATCAAAGGACGGAAACCGTGTTTGACCGAAATCTTGCCGATATCCTCCATTTTTTCCACAGTAATCTGATTGCGACCCCAGGAGAAATTAGTATAGATTTTCTCAAACTCCAGCAACATCGACTCCGCAAAGCAAGCAAACAACTGACGGCCCGGCACGTCCATATTGACTATCTTCATAATCTTCCAGTCAATATCTAAAGAATGTTCGACGATGCCGCCCTTGAGGACGTATATCTCTGGATGTTGAACTTTGGTTTCCATATTTTTCGGATAACCGCCGTCGATTAACAAGCAAGGTTTTTTCAAAACTTCAGCGTTAATTTCCACCCCTTTCGGCATACTTGCCACCCAAACCACGATATCTGCTAGGGGCAAAGCGGCTTCTAATTCTAAGATTTTACCCCGCCCTAATTCGCTTTGTAAAGCACTGAGTCGATCGCGATCGCGAGCTATCAGCAACAAATCTTTAACATCTGTCTTCGCATTCAACCAGCGACAAACCGCACTGCCAATATCCCCCGTTGCCCCGCAAACTGCAACAGTAGCTTTTGCCAGCTCTATTCCCAACTTTTCTGCAGCTTGTTCCACCTGACGGCAAATAATATAAGCCGTGTGGGTATTGCCAGTAG
The DNA here is from genome assembly GCA_964619285.1 of uncultured bacterium. Lineage (GTDB taxonomy): Bacteria > Cyanobacteriota > Cyanobacteriia > Cyanobacteriales > Microcoleaceae > CALKCV01. The sequence goes on from CAZUCT010000123.1 coordinate 18,371, forward strand.
TAAAACGTTTAAACTCCAGAGTAATATTGCGGATTTGTTTAAACTTTTCTAAGTTGAAATTCTCAAAAATAATCGAAGAAAAACCGCCCAAAGCCGTAATATCAATGCCGTTTTTTTGGGCGTGAGCCATTGCATTTATTATCTTCCGAGTAGCTGCTTTGATGCGGCGATTGGCTAACATTTCTGGTAGGAAGCAAGACTCTACATATTTGCCTTGTATTTTTTGACCGGTGATGCTAGTAACTTCAATTGTATCGACAATTTGTGGAGGAGCGCTACACCAAAAATCCAGCCCGCGATCGGCGTATTCTGGATAACCCAGCTCTCTTGCCACAGATTGCGCGTGTTCCAAACTTGTAAGATGACCGATTAAACCAAACATTAATTGTCAGTTATTTTTGTAAATTGGGAATGGGGAATGGGGAATGGGGAATGGGGAATTGGGAATTGGAAACTCCCCAATTAACAATACCGCAATTCCCCATTTCTTCAAATAACTATGCTGCTGCCAAACCTTGGGCAGACATCCGCATAATTTCTACATTATTAAAGCCGATGTTGCTCAAAGCTTCGCCGTAGGCAATCATAAAATCCTCAACTAAAGCTTCTTTTTCCATTTCTAAGGTATGGGCATCCTTTTCTACTTGGTTGAGCATCTTCCAAACCAAGGGTAAATTTTTGCGGTTGGCTTCTTGGAGTTCTTTTTTGGATGTTTCAAAGTTTTCTCCCAGCCACTTTTCGCCGAAATTTAGATGCATATATTCGTCTTTAACTACCCCTTCAGTGATTTTGCGGGCAAAAGGATCTGCCACTGGGATATAAATGTTGTAAGCGGCGATCGCGAAGCACTCAATAATCAAAGACTGAATCAACAAGCAGGTAACAATATTGCCAGCAGCAGCCGCATCTTGGAAGTTTTCATGGAGTTGGCCAAAAAACTCTTTGGCAAACTGCATATCTGGAGTTACCGCCAGATTGCGGCCACAGGCTTGAAATCCCTTTTTGTGGCGATTTTCCATTTTGGACAAGCTAATTAACTCGTCCTTGTAATCTGGCAGCATTTCGGCCAGCTTGACGTAATTATCGTGGGCCTCGTCTTCGCCTTCAATGACGATGGCGTTAATTCTGCTGTAGGCATCTTTGTAGGTTTCGCTATGGAAATCAATGGTTGGAATGGCTTCCACCTGTGGCATATTTCTGTTATCTCCTAAATTAGCTTATAACAATTGGTTTTGGGGTCATTATGGCCCAAGCAAAACTTAGTTAAGTTGAACTGAGCTTATAGTTTACTTTACCTACTTTATTGGAGAATTTGCTATCCTGGCCGCAATTTCTCTGCTTATCTCTGTCTTCGATCTTTCGGACCCGATTTCTGATAAGCTCCACTTAGATTTTTAACTTAAATACAACAGCATAGCTTATGACCAAACCTGCTGACACCCCTAAAATTTTAGAGAAAACTAGCTTGGTTTTACTAATCTTGGGGGCGTTTATTGCTTTGCTGCCTTTGGCGATCGTTTTTTTAACTTCCCTCACCCCCCCAGGCGGAAATCTGCCAGAAACGGGCCCGACTTTGGCCAACTATCTAGAAGCATGGCAGCGAGGCAATTTTCTCTTGGCTTTCGCTAATTCGACTCTAGTGGCCTTGGCAGTTACTGCTTTTCAAGTTATGACCTCGGCCCTGGCCGGGTATGCTTTGGCCCGGCTGCGCTTTCGCGGCAGGCAAGCTGTCTTATTAATTGTCATTGCCACCCTCGTCATTCCTTTTCAACTATTAGTAATTCCCATCTTTTTAGTCTTAAAATGGGGGCACTTACTCAATACTTATTTGGCTTTAATTTTACCGACGGCGGCTAACGGCTTTGGCATTTTTCTGTTACGTCAATATTTTACTACTATTCCCATAGAATTAGAAGAAGCGGCGGCCCTGGATGGTGCCAACCGCTGGCAAATTTTATGGCAGGTAATTTTACCTTTGGCGCGACCGGCTTTAGTTACTTTATTTTTGTTGACTTTTATTGGGGAATGGAACGATTTATTTAAACCTTTAGTATTTACAACTAGACCGGAATTGAAAACGGTACAGTTAGCCTTGGCGGAGTTTCAAGAACAGTTTACCAGCAGTTGGGAATTGTTAATGGCGGCGGCGATACTTGCGACTATTCCAGTGGTAGTTTTGTTTTTGGTGGGGCAGCGACAGTTTCTTCAGGGTATCGCTTCTACTGGGATTAAGAATTGATCTTAATTAACAATTAATAATTAATAGTTAACAATTGTCGCCCAGAAACCCGGTTTTTTCAAAAAACCGGGTTTCTTAATGGTAGCGACAAGAAAAAACCGGGTTTCTTAATGGTA
>CAZUCT010000124.1:0-4666 GCA_964619285.1 uncultured bacterium
AGTTCGTAGTAACGACTTTAGTCGTAGTTCGTAGTAACGACTTTAGTCGTAGTTGTTTAGCAAACGCGAAAAGCGCTTTAACAATCTCAACCAAAACGATGTTAGGGTATCTCCATCTCTTGATAAATACGATCTAAACTTTTAGCCGATCGCCGACAGCTTTCAATTTGATACTCCGCCCACTCCCTCACTCGCCGCAAAGGATGGTCTAAAAATTTCTTGGCATCTTCAACTTCTCGTTCTTTTTGGAACTTCATATTGCCCATATAAACCTGAAGCCCGTGGGAACCATGACAGAATTGTTGGAACGTTTCCTCGTCATCCTCAAATGTTGATAGCACAAATTCTGTCAGGGGCGGCACTATCGGTTCCCCTTCTTCATTAATAAAAGGAATGGGAAGCTGTCTGGCTACTTTTAACGCACCAGCAACGCCCACAGAAGTCAACCAGTTTTTCATAACATCCAGGGGCAAAGATTCAATGAGAAAGCGATATTTTTCGATGAAGAAATGCCACCCTTTTTGCTCGTCAAGCATGACTTCCCCTACTCGTTTCATAATAAGATCGGGATTTGATGGAGCGAGGTCAACTAAAATATGTTCGGCGGCCATTTTTTGTTGGGAATTATCGCTAATTAGTGCAACGCAAGTAATCCTGGCAGCCCGATCCAGATCCAATTTAGCCATAATTCTCATAATCTCATCCCACGAGTCATATTCTCCATCGCGTTCGTCAACTGTCAATTCCAAAACCTGCCAAATTTGCTCCTGGATATTTACATCATTGGGAATCTGGAGATGGTTTTTAGGGGATAGACTTTGTAAGTAATAGAAAACTAATATAATTGCTGTTTGAATTACAGAGCGATTTTTATCCTCACCCAGGCGATCGACTAACCGTTTGATAATTTCATAAAACTGCTCTGGTGTTAATTGTTTGGCGTAGATCGTACCCCCAAATCTATCGAAGTATTCTACTGGCAAAGCACCTGTATCCGCCAGCTTTAACGCTCTTTCAAATGCCTTAGTTGCATCGCGACCTGCCATAAATAATTCTACAGAAACTATGGGCATTTCTATTTCAAATTTATCAATCCATTCGTTAATTTTGTCTGCGTGTTGGGGGTAGCTTCTTAACAAGCTGCCGATGTATTCAGAAGCTAAAGCAGTTTGTTCGGTTTCGGCAACAACACCCATAATTAAATCCAAGCAAGCTGCATTCTCGTCGATTTTTCCCATAGCACTTCCTAATTCCCAAACACCCAAGGCATTATCGGCTAAAATCCATTCTTTTTCTGCTTGAAAAAGTTCTGGGTTTTGGCAAAACTCCCGGGCAATATCTTTAATGTCTTGCTCTCTAATTTCTTGATTTTCTTTAGTCGCTAAACTCCAAGGAGAGCTAGTTAATACTTTAACCAACTTGCCATGAAAATCTTGAGGAGTTAAACCGATTAACCATTCTTTAATTCGTGCGTTAACATCCTTATCAAAAGTGGCAACCTCTTCCAGCTTGCGAACGAGAGAGAGCAAAATCTCTTCCGGTAAAGTATCTGCGGAAAAAAGTTTTTGCATCCGGTCTAGGTAGCCACTTTCTATCAAAACTTTGATGTAATCTATGGCTATATTAAAAGCACCATTACGAAGACTAGAAACGCTACTCGCGGCAGTTTTTGATAAAAGGTTTACTGCTAGATCGAGACATTTTCGTAACTCCGATTTATCTTGAGGTTGCCAACTTCCCGGAGCAATTTTTCCGCCAACTACAACCGGACCGACTACCCGGGATCCATCGGTTTCTAAAACGCTATTTAAACCAGGGAGTGCCAGAGCGATTTCGCCCTCGTTTTCAGTTGATAATCTTTTTTCTAATTTAGTTATTCTTTCTGGAAAAGGCATCGCGGTTCCCGAATAATAAATGCGAAATAGTTGCTGCCAAATTCTCGTCGCGTTATTAGCTAAATTTGGTTCGGTTTCAGCAAGGGCTAACTTCCATAAAATCGATTCTGCGCGGTGAAAATTTTCTGGAAATAGCACCATTTTTTCTGTCAACCAAACTAAAGAGCGTCGCGTTCGATAAGAACTATCTGATAATTGCAAAAGCAGGTTTAAATCTGCTTCTTTAATCAGGCGTTCTAGCCGAGCAAAATAATAATCGTATTCGGTTTCTGCTAAGATTACTAAACGTTCTACTAGGGCTATCTCTGTTAAGGCAATCGGTTGAAGTTGAGCAGCCCAATTCCGAAAAAAGTCGCCAACAAATCGGCCTATTTCCTGAGAGCCACAGGTTGAGACGCGATGGAGAAAAGAGTCGAGCAAAGAAGGAGGAATATTAGATAAAAAATTCTCTGGATCGTATGCCGCCCACCTTTGCCAAGCTCCCTCAAAAGCCACCCGAGCAATTACTTCTGGAGTGATGTAAATATAGCGACCTGCAAAGGCAACAAACCCGGGAACATCTTTCAGCTTGTTCGCAGTTTCTAGTAGTTGTTGCTTGTCTAATTTCAGGCTTTCAAATTCGCACAAATTTTCCAATTCTTCTTTCACATCGTCGCGATATCCCACTTTACGAAATAGCGAAATTGCTTCTAACACCCGGAGTTCTTCATCATTTAATCGCAAACGCAAATAACTTCTAACATTTGTCAAAACTTCTCCAAAATTTCCTCGGGCAACAATTTCCGAATCGTAATTACACAAATCGGCTGCTAGTCTGACGAAACCGCCGGATATCTCTGAATAAAAAAAACGACTTTTTTCGGTAACATTATTAAAATTTTGCTCTAAAATAAGAGCTACATCTTCTACAGGTATTCTAGTTAGCCAAGACTTTTTTGAAATAGGAATGCGTTCGGCATAATTGTCTATACAAATAACGCGAATTCTCTCTTTTACTGCATTTAAAGTATCCTGAAGTTTGACTCTATCTTTTAACGAACACTCATCAGCTACAATAATAGCTTTTGTCCCAGGTTCGCCTTCTAATAAATAAGCAATTGGCAGATAGCGATCTTCTTTGGCATAAACCACTAACGAGTTTGCCCCTTCAACGCTCAATAACGATTCATAAACCAACCTAGTTTTGCCAACTCCTGCTTCACCTTCAACGAGTAAAACCACATTACTGCAATTATTACTAAAATTAGCGTGTTCTCTAATTCGCTGTTTCATCTCTGCCCAAGCTTCTACCTCTACAAATGTCGGAGTTAGTTGGGTTATGCTTTTCCCCCAATTTTCCAGAGGAGAACCCAGGTCTAGTCGTGGCTTGAAAAAACGAACTATTATTGCTGGAAACTGATTTGCCCAAGCGGCAAGATCCGATGCGGTAACGACTCTTGCTTCCGCTGTCGGATTGATTTTTTTCGCTTCCTCGTTGAGAATTTCCTCCCATTCATTTCTCTTTTTGGGAGTCAAATCGTCGCAGATACAAAAGCGATACCGATAATTATTTTGAATCAATTGTTTTGAATAGGGCTTATTAATTTCTTGTTGCAATTCCGATTTGCTTATTCCTGCAAATTGAGTGGCTTTATACTGCCAACAAGTCGCTCCGCCAAACCATCCCGTTTGACTATCGGGAATGGGTTGGCGAACTTCTGTATCGACTCCTCCATCCCCGAGATTAGTTCGCAGATTTGTACAGATTTCTGATTGGGGTAATCCGCGAGTGTATGCCTCCGCCCTAATCAGGGCATCAACAAATTCGGTGAAGCGATCGCCCCCTGGAGTTCTGAGCGTAAAAATATCATAAGAACTAATCTGAAACATCCAGCATCTCCTTATTTGTTTGGTTAATCCACCATTATAAACGAATTTGGTTAATTTTAGCAAACATTGCTATTGTAATAGAGAAGCTTAAAGTAGGAGCGATGTATTATGGCCGCTGAAATAACAACAGAAGCGGTGTCACCGACCCAGACTGCTGACATACAAGACGGCCATTCTGCGGTGTGGGAACCGCCTATGCCGCCTACTGACTTAATATTCGATGATGGAGAGCCCTTGGAATCAAACCGTCACCGTATTGCCATCAATACCTTAATCGACTCGTTGCAATATCATTGGCGCGAACGCAACGATTACTTCGCGGGTGGCAATATGTTCGTCTACTACAGTAGCGCCCAAGCTCGCAACCGCGAGTTTAAAGGCCCCGATTTCTTTGCCGTCTTAAATGTAGATGGTACTAAAGAAAGACAAGGTTGGGTCGTCTGGGAGGAGGGCGGTCGCTATCCCAATACAATTATAGAGTTGATGTCTCCTTCCACCGCTGCGGTGGATGTCGGACTGAAAAAAGACCTTTACGAACAAGTCTTCCGAACGCGAGACTGCTTTGTCTATAACCCTTTTGACCCTAATTCCTTGCAGGGTTGGCACTTAGATGCCAATGGGCGCTATCGACAACTTACCCCAGATAGGCGAGGATGGTTGTGGTGTCAGAGTTTGGGGCTCTGGTTGGGAACCTGGGATGGAACTATACAGCGGGAAACTGCTCCTTGGTTGCGCTTTTACGACGAAGAAGAGAATCTGGTTCTCTTACCGGGAGAAGCGGCCCAGTTACAAGCAGACCAGGAACGTTTATATGCCCAACAGGAAGGCCTGCGGGCCGAACAGGAAGGCCTGCGGGCCGAACAGGAAAGCCTGCGGGCCGAACAGGAAAGCCTGCGGGCCGA
>CAZUCT010000124.1:4766-14065 GCA_964619285.1 uncultured bacterium
GCCTGCGGGCCGAACAGGAAAGCCTGCGGGCCGAACAGGAAAGCCTGCGGGCCGAACAGGAAAGCCTGCGGGCCGATCGCCTTGCCGCACGTTTGCGGGAATTAGGCATAGATCCCGATGCCGTGTAGAATGCGGTCAAATGTAGAACAGGCAAGATGCCTGTTCTACGGTCTAACTTTTCACTCCAGAAACCGGGTAAGTTCTGCAAAACCCGGTTTCTTTATCCTTCCTCTACCCTTTCCTAACTTTGGGTTTGGGGTTATTAGAAGGCGATCGCATCGATAACCCAATCCGCTTTAACTCTTTCTTCACTTCCAACACTCGCACTTTTACCACTTGCCCCACCTTAACTATCTCTTTGGGATCTTTGACAAAGCGATCGGCTAACTGGGAGATATGTACCAAACCATCCTGATGCACCCCAATATCCACAAAGGCGCCAAAATTAGCCACATTTGTTACTATCCCTTCTAACTCCATTCCTACTTCTAAATCGTCGATTTCTTTCACTCCTTCCCGAAAAGTTGCATACTTAAATTCGGCTCTGGGATCTCGCCCCGGTTTTTCCAACTCTGCCAGAATATCCCTCAAAGTCGGTTCCCCAATTTGGTCGGTAACGTACTTTTTAAAATCCAGCTTTTTTAACTTATCTCCTACTCGGGTAATTTCCACCAAAGGCACTTCTAAATCTTGAGCGATCGCCTCCACCACCCCATAACTTTCTGGATGCACTGCAGTATTATCCAAAGGATTATTGCCGTCGCGGATCCTCAAAAAACCGGCGCAAAGTTCAAAAGCTTTCGGCCCCAATTTAGAAACCTTTAATAATTCCCGCCGGTTCTTAAAAGCGCCGTTTTCGTTCCGATAATTAACCAGATTTTTCGCTACCGTCGAACTCATGCCAGAGACAAAAGTCAATAATTCCTTAGATGCCGTATTCAAATCTACGCCCACATAATTAACGCAACTTTCCACGGTTTCATTTAACTTTTGTTTGAGCAATTTTTGGTCCACATCGTGTTGGTATTGCCCCACGCCGATAGATTTGGGCTCTATTTTGACTAATTCGGCTAAAGGATCTTGCAACCTTCGCCCGATACTAATCGCCCCGCGAATGGTTAGATCTAATTCTGGAAACTCTGCGATCGCTACTTCAGAAGCAGAATAAATAGAGGCCCCAGATTCGTTGACGGTAACTTTAATTGGTTTCTTTTCCAAAGTAGCAATTACTTCGGCAATAAACTCATCGGTTTCTCTGCCGGCGGTACCGTTACCAATGGCAATTAATTCGATGTCGTATTTGTCGATTAATTGCTTGACAATTTTTGCCGCTTGTCCGCGTTTTTCGGCAGAAGAAGCATGGGGAAAAATGGCTTTGTATTCTAAGAATTGACCCGTATTATCTAATACGGAAACTTTGCAACCGGTTCTAAATCCGGGGTCAATTGCTAAGGTAGGTTTCATGCCTGCGGGTGGGGATAATAATAATTCCCGAAGGTTCGCTTCAAAGGTTTTAATTGACTCGATATCTGCTTCGGTTTTTTTGAGCGATCGCGCTTCGGTAATCAGAGAATTTTTCATCAACCGATTAAAAGCATCGGCGATAATTTCCCGATAAAATTCTTTAACTTCTTTAGTTTTAGTTTTGATTTCCGAATCCTCCAAATAGGAGAGAATAAAATCGCGATCGAACTCGATATCGACTTTTAAAACTCCTTCTTTTTCTCCCCGCAACAATGCCAGAAGATTATGAGGGGCGATGTCTTTTACTTTCGCGTTAAATTGGCGGTACATTTCATATTTAGTCGTACCTTCTGGATAGTCGTCTTTAACTTGGGAAACAAAACTGCCCTTGTTTAATAAATACTCCCGAATATAAGCTCGCGATTCTGCTTTTTCTGCCACTTCTTCTGCCAAAATATCCGCAGCACCTTTGAGGGCATCTTCTGCTGTTTTAATTTCCTTTTCTTCTGAGATGTATTTAACAGCTTCGTCGGTAAAAGATTGATAAGTTGCCGTCGGTTGGTTGAGGGATTTAATAAATTCTGCTAAAGGTTCTAAACCTTTTTCTCTAGCGACGGTTGCCCGGGTTCTGCGTTTGGGTTTGTAAGGAAGATAGAGGTCTTCTAATTCGTTTTTTTGGAGGCAAGATTCGATTTTAGTTTGCAGTGCTTCGGTGAGTTTTCCTTGGTCGGCGATCGCTTTTAAAATGACCGTTTTTCTATCTTCTAATTCCTGCAAATAACTGTGCCTCTCGAAAAGTTCCCGCAGTTGGGTTTCGTCCATCGAACCGGTGCGCTCTTTCCGATAGCGGGCGATAAAGGGAATGGTCGCCCCTTCTGCCAGAAGTTCCAGGGCGCTATTGACGTTTTGGATTTTGAGGTTTAGCTCTCGGGCTAAGGTTTGAGGTATGTCCAACATAGCTTTTATGGATGAAGGATATTTTTTTATGATATACTAAAATTGTAATTGGGAATGAGGAATTGGTTAGCAGCGGATTTTGTAACGGATGTAGCGGATGGTTGATGGTGTGAAAACAAGGTTTGTAGGGGCAAAGCATTCGGGCGGTAAGTTTTGAGAAAAATCATAAATGTTAATGTCCGAATGCTTTGCCCCCACCCCACGTTGAGTTTTCTGGATAAAATAAGAAAATGGTATTAGTTTCAAAAGAACGCTATTTACAAGACAGTTTATCTATTAGACTGGGAAACTTAGCATCAAATTTAGCGAGAATAGAATCTCGATGCCAAGCAGGAAGCGATCGCGATTTAGTCAAAATTTTGCTCGGAGAAAGTAAGTTTTTTATTGAATGGACTGCCCCAGAATTTGAGATAGAGATAGCTGCTGAATTGGTGGAATTACAAATACAGCTAGCACGCTGGCAATACAGGTTATCCGATATTTGGAACGATGCAGAACAGCGAGAAATAGTTGCGGAAAAAGCTCGTTTATGGTCGGATAAAGTCCTAAAATTATCTGGATTGTTATCTCTCAATTAAACTTCCCCCATTACCAATTACCAATTACCAATTACCCAAATAAAAAAAAATGGCTAAATTAAAATTACGTCGAACCGAAAACGTCAGCGGCAATTTTTACGTCGATACCACTTGTATCGACTGCGATACTTGCCGCTGGATGGCACCGGAAATATTTAACCGCAGCGGCGAACAATCTGCAGTTTACCAACAACCGACTAACGATAAAGAAAGACTCGCAGCAATGCAGGCGTTATTATCTTGCCCCACCAGTTCCATCGGCACCGTCGAAAAACCGCAGGATATTAAAGACAGTCAAGAAAGTTTGCCGATTTTGGTGGCAGATAACGTTTACCACTGCGGTTATCATGCAGAAAGTTCTTTTGGGGCAGCAAGTTATTTTATTCGGCGACCCGATGGTAACGTTTTAGTTGACTCGCCTCGGTTTGCGCCGCCCTTGGTGAAACAGTTGGAAGAGATGGGGGGAGTTAAATATCTGTATTTGACTCATCAAGACGACGTGGCAGACCATCAGAAATTTAGAGAGCATTTCGGTTGCGATCGCATCCTCCACAGAGACGACATTACTGCCTCCACCCGCGATGTCGAAATTAAACCGACTGGGTTCGAGGCGATCGCCTTCACTCCCGACTTATTAATTATCCCCGTTCCCGGTCACACCAAAGGTCACGCGGTTTTGCTTCACCGACAATTTTTATTTACCGGCGACCACCTTGCCTGGTCCTATCGCTTAAAGCAACTTTATGCATTCCGCCGCCACTGTTGGTACTCGTGGTCGGAGTTGGTGAAATCAATGGGCAAATTGACGGATTATAGTTTTGAGTGGGTTTTGCCAGGTCACGGTCGCCGCTATCGCGCCGATGCAGAAACCATGCAGCGGGAACTTAGTAAATGTATTGAGTGGATGAAGGCTGTTTAGGTAAAATGTAGTAGTGCTTCCCTGTTAAAAATGTGGGTAAAAGTTTAACGATTGTTGTCAATTGTCTATTCTCTATTGTTAATTGCGCCTTCGGCTGCCATGGACAATTAACGATTGACAAAGAGCATCAAGAAAATTACCCACATTTTTAACCTAGATGCTCTAGTAGCAACGCGCACCTTACAGCAATTCCATTGTCCAAAATCCAACTAAGGACTTGCGTAGTAATAAGGTACCGACTTGTTGGGTGGAGGTTCGCGCGAGCCCGACCTACGATTTTCCTTCATCTGGTAGTTTATTTTGGCGCGACTCCTAAGTAGGTATGCAAAAATATTTGCAGAAAAATTTGCCCGTAGAACGCGGCTATGGCCTGTTCGGTATGTAATTAATTTTACACAGATACTTAAATATGCAACTCTAAAAAAAGTAGAGCCCTTAGCTAGGGGTTGACAAAAAAGGACAGTTTGTGTTAATTTGAGAAAATGTCACCGATTTTCGGCCAGTTATCCCTGACCGATAAGATTGACATCAACCTTGAAAAAACAATAGTTTAGCATAGAAGGAGGATAATACAAATGACCCAAGTGATTCTTGGTGAAAACGAAACAATTGAATCAGCATTAAGACGATTTAAACGGCAGGTTTCCCAGGCAGGAATTTTTCCAGACATGAAGAAACATCGTCACCATGAAACCCCAATTGAAAAACGCAAGCGGAAGCAAATGGCTTTGCAAAAACAGCGCAAGAGACGTTCCCGCTTCCAATCATAGCCAATTAGTTATGGGTAGATTTAAACTTAGTAAAAAAGCAGCAAGCTCCGGGATACCGATGAATTTCTAAGTTTAAATCTATCAAAAGATGCGCCATCGAGCGCGTCTTTATAATCAAAAAAAAGAGATAAAACTGGGTGCAGGTCAATGGTGAAGCGAACCAAGAGTTTAACGATTTTTGCTAATTGCTAATTGCTAATTGTTAATGGTAAAGCAATAATTTGTCAAAAAAAAACTGACTTGCTCCCGATAAAACTTAACTATTTAAACTAATATTAATTGTTAGGAAAAAACCATGGCTGTCGAGGCTTCAGAAATAGATATTGCTCCTTTTATAGACCACGCTTTATTATTACCAACTGCCACTCCAGAACAGGTAGAAAAATATTGCGAGGAAGCGGATAGATTTCAATTTGCTACAGTTTGCGTCTATCCTTCTTATGTGCGTCTGGCAGCCGATCGCCTCCACAATAAAAAACCAAAAGTCTGTACCGTTATCGGCTTTCCTACCGGGGCCACGACATCCGGGGCCAAACTTTACGAAGCCCAGGAGGCCGTAGAAAACGGGGCCACCGAGTTAGACGTAACTATTAATTTGAGTTTGGTCAAAACAGGCCAAACCGACCAACTTTATCGAGAAATGGCTGAAATTTGCCAGGAGACCGATCGAACGGTTAAGGCCATTTTAGAAATGGGCTTGTTGAACGAAAAGGAAAAACGACTGGTGGCCGAAATCTTGATGGATGCTGGGGTGTCTTTCCTCAAAACTAACACCGGTTGGTATGGCGGGGCCACGGTAGCGGATGTGGCCCTTTTGAAGGAAATTGTGAGAGGGAATTTAGGGATAAAAGCTTCTGGGGGTATTAAAACTCAGCAACAAGCCATAGATTTAATTATGGCCGGGGCGACTCGTTTGGGCACTTCGCGGGGGCCAGAATTAATCCGCCAGCGAGAGGAGAAGGGTTAAGGGGAGACAAGGGAGTGTGGGGAGTGTGGGAAGTGTGGGAAGTGTGGGAAGTGTGGGAGGACAAGGAAGTTTTAACCTCTAGAATGTCTCCCCTTCTCCGCGTCACCGCGTCACCGCGTCTCCCCTTCTCCGCGTCTCCCTTGGGAAGCGGGGAGTATGAGTATGAGTAAGAGTATGAGTATGGGTAAGAGTATGAGTATGAGTATGAGTATGAGGGTGGGCAATGGGTAAAACCTACAAAGCAACAGGAATCAATCTCAGATCTAAGCCACTGGGGGAATACGATCGCCTCTTAACTATCTTAACCCCAGAATATGGCCTCATCAGAGCGACGGTCCCGGGAGCCCGCAAACATCGTTCTTCCTTGTCTGGGAAGAGCGAATTATTTGTAGTTAACCAATTATTGATATCCAAGGGGCGATCGCTCGATAAAATTATTCAAGCAGAAACCATAGAATCCTATCCCGGCCTGAGTAAAAATCTGGGCAAACTAGCAGCAGGGCAATATCTAGCCGAACTGGTACTCCATCAAGCCCTCAGCGAACAGCCCCAAGAGGAAATATTTTACTTGCTAAGGGAACACCTAAGCCGTCTGGAAGGCTTGAGTGCAGAAGAGTTGAAGCTGCCTAACCTGCTTTTAGCCTACCTCGCCCACGGCATCTATCACTTACTGGCCTTAGACGGAATAGCGCCCCAAGTGCAAATGTGCTGCGCCACCGGGCGTGCGTTAAAGCCTAACTTAACGGATCCAGAGTGGCGCATCTGGTTTAGTATCGACAGTGGGGGCACTGTTGCCTTTTCTAAATTAGAAAACAGCGCCCTCAAACATCTCAACACCCAAATAAATGCCGTTCAACTGAAACTATTACAAGATCTAGCTGAAGCGCAGTTAAACCAAGAAATAGAATCGACAGTTTCGCTCAATTGGATATTAGTAGAAAACCTCTTGCGGCAATATGCCCAGTATCAGTTAGGCTGTTCTATTCGTTCTGCTGGGCTAATAGATACCTATTTAGAAATGACCTCCTTTGCCAAAATCTAAAATGCAATTGTCTGAATCAGAATTAAAAAAAAAGAAGGAAGAACTCCCAAGAGCCGATAGTAAAGATTCTTCTGCATCTGCTCTCGCCCCAGAAGAAGAACCAGAAAGAGGATTTATGCCAGTATTAAAAAACCGCAATTTTTTAACCCTGTGGAGCGGTCAAGTATTCTCCCAACTGGCAGATAAAATTTATCTGGTACTGACCATCGCCATTGTCGCCAACTATTTTATCGAAGAAGGCCAAAGCATCAGCATTTGGGTATCGGCCATAACCATTGCCTTTACCATTCCGGCAGTTTTATTTGGGGCCGCCGCTGGGGTTTACGTCGATCGCTGGTTAAAAAAGACAGTCTTAGTATCCACAAACCTGTTAAGGGGCGCGTTAGTTTTAGCATTGCCGCCCCTGCTGTGGGTGTCTGAAGGTCAAGAATTGGGACAACTGCCTCTAGGATTTTGCTTGATGTTAGTTGTTACCTTCTTGGTTTCCACTCTCACCCAATTTTTCGCGCCAGCAGAACAATCAGCCATTCCTTTAATCGTAGAAAGGCGGCATCTGCTGTCGGCTAACTCCCTCTATACCACCACGATGATGGCCTCGGTGATTGTGGGTTTTGCCGTGGGGGATCCGGTGTTGGAGTTGGCGGATGGGGCGGCGGTTAGTTTGGGCATTCCTAAATCCATATGTAAAGAATTGGTGGTAGGTGGAAGTTACCTCATAGCTGGTTTGCTGCTAGTCTTGCTCAGAACTGGGGAAAAGAAAGATGCCAGCCCCCACGAACAACCCCACGTCTTGGCAGACTTGCGCGATGGCTTGGGTTACTTAAAAGGTCAACGGCGAATCCGCAACGCTATGGTTCAGTTAATAGTTTTATTTTCGATCTTTGCCGCCCTGGCAGTCTTGGCGGTGTCCCTGGCAGAAAAGTTGCCCGGTATGGAAGCAGAAGAGTTTGGCTATTTGCTAGCTGCAGCGGGTGTGGGGATGGCGATCGGGGCAGGAATAGTCGGTCAAGTGGGGCACTGGCTGTCTAATTCTCAACTGAGTATTATTGGTTCTGGGGGCATGGCCGGAGCTTTAATCGGTTTGTCCGTTTCTAACCACCAATTATGGTTGGCTGTAGGCTTAATTGCCCTCTTGGGAGTATTTGGGGCTTTGGTAGGAGTGCCGATGCAAACTACTATCCAAGCGGAAACTCCAGAAGAAATGCGGGGGAAAGTATTCGGCCTTCAGAATAACGCCGTTAATATTGCTCTGAGTTTGCCCTTAGCTTTAGCTGGAGTAGCGGAAACTTTTTTCGGTTTGCCTGTAGTATTACTAAGTTTGGCCTGCTTGGCTCTAGCAGCAGGGGTTCTAACCTGGTATATTTCCTCTAAGACTTTTCGTAAATAACTGCCGGTTCACCTGAATGCATATTGCTTGGCTTGGAAAAAAATCCCCATTTTGTGGCAACGTAACCTATTCCCGAGAAATTACTAACGCTTTGTTAGACCGAGGACATCAGGTCAGCTTTCTTCACTTTGCCCCAGAAGAAGGCGATCGCGATAGCTGGCCCGGACGTCATGAGGTGTCTCTACCTTGTTTGTACCGTTCCCAAGGTTACACCATTCCTAGTCTCAAATCTAGTAAGGTCTTAATTGATGCTCTCGATAAGCTGAAACCCGACCTGGTACACGCATCTTTAACCCTTTCTCCTTTAGATTTTTTACTGCCAGAAATTTGTGAAGAATTAAGCTTGCCTCTGGTAGCTACTTTTCACGCCCAATTTGATAGCAAGCCTCGCAATCTTAAATCGGGCACTCAGTTTTTAGCTTATCAATTATACGCTCCTTTTTTAGCTAATTACGATCGCGTTATTATCTTTTCTGAAATTCAAAAAGAGCTGTTAGTCCGACTGGGAGTTCCCGCCCCAAAAGTTGCCGTAATTCCCAATGGGGTAGATATAGATAAATATTCTCCCGGGGTTTCTCATCTTAAATCGGAGTTTAATGCCAAGCGCATTTTTCTTTATTTGGGGCGCATTTCTCAGGCTAAAAATGTCGAGTCGATGCTTAAAGCTTGGAAAAATTCTGAGATGGGCAACGAGAGTCGTTTGCTAATAGTTGGCGACGGTCCTTTGGCAGCTTATTTGCAGACTTTATATACGGATGCCGACGGTATTAGGTGGTTGGGTTTTGTCGCAAACGAACAAAGGCGAATAGAAATTTTGCGGGGGGCTGATGTTTTTATTTTACCTTCTTTGGTAGAGGGATTATCGCTATCTTTATTGGAGGCGATGGCTTGCGGTTTGGCCTGTGTCGCCACGGATGCCGGTGCCGATGGGGAGGTTTTAGACGGTGGGGCAGGGGTAATTTTAGATACTCAAAAAGTTACCAGTCAATTAGAAACTTTATTGCCTGTATTTCGCGACAACCCAGAGTTAACAACTGCTTTGGGAACTAAGACGCGGAAAAGGGTTTTGGAACGCTACACTTTAAGTCGCAATATTACTCAATTAGAACGGCTTTATGCTGAGGTTTTACAACAACAAAAAGTCGATTATCAAGGGTTGGCTGGTATTAAAAGTCGTTGGATTTAGCTACCAACCGTTCGTAGTAATCGCTTTAG